>JAGWTX010000599.1 GCA_028875955.1 Bacteroidota bacterium
CTGGCTTTTGTTGTTCCCGCATATTTGCTCATATTAACATTTTATGTGCAGGGCATAGCAGCACCTGGCCATTCCGCTATCGGTTATTTTGCCGGGGATACTATTCCCCCGGTTAAAGACAGCGCTTCCCTCCGGAACAGTAACCGGTTTATTTCAACAAACCAAACAGATACTGTCAAAAAAGATTCGGTGGTCCGTGTCGATACCCTGCTGATGTCGAAGGATTCCGTTGATGCGATCATAAAATACCATGCAGACGATTCGGGTGTGCTGATCATGTCTTCCAAGGAAATGTTCCTTTACGGGAAAGCGAAAACCGATTACAAGGAATTGAATGTGGAAGCAGCCACCATTCACTACGACCAGAATTCGCATGTGATCAGGGCCTATGGCAATACGGATACAACCGGGGACATCAACAGCAAACCCCAGTTTACCGAAGGAGAGCTGAAAACCATCAGTGATTCCATATCCTTTAACCTGAATAACGGGAAGGGGATCACCAAAAACACATTTTTGCAGGAAGGGGAGATCTTTGTAAATGCCAAAGTGCTGAAAAAGATCAACAAAGACGAGGCTTTTGCCAAGGATGCCCGTTTTACCACCTGTAATCTCGATACGCCCCACTATGCATTCCGCACAAAACGGATGAAGATCATCAATAACAAACTGGGTGTTACCGGAAGGGTGTATCCGGAAATCGAATCCGTTCCCATACCGATGATATTCATCCCCTTTGGTATATTCCCATTGAACCAGGCCAAACACTCAGGTGTATTGCTTCCTTCGTTTACATCGAGCGAAGATTTCGGATTGGGTCTGGAAGGGCTGGGTTATTACAAAACCTTTGGCGACCATCTTGATGTGACAACCCGTGCCAATTTGTATTCCTATGGGGGATGGAACCTGAATGTCAATTCCAAATACATCGTTCGGTATAAATATACCGGATCGCTGAATGTGACATTTCAAAGTACAAAAGCCCTTAGCCGGAATGCCTCTTCACTGGAAGAGTTTACAAAATCCAAATCCTATATGATCAACTGGAGTCATAGCAGGGATAACCGCGCCAGACCGGGAACCAATTTTTCTGCCAATGTGAATTTCGGTAGCACCCGTTTTAACCAATCATTGCTCAACAATCCTTTTCAGAATTTCCAGAACCAGTTGAGTTCTTCCATCAGTTATGCAAAAGACTGGAAGGGTAAATTCAACATGTCGCTGAACATAAACCATAACCAGAACAGTGTGACCAGACTGGTCAATTTGAATTTACCCACGATGAACTTTAATGTGGTTACATTCTATCCCTTCCAGAAAAAAGAATCCATCGGTTCCGGAAAATGGTATGAAAAGATCGGCATCGGGTATAGCGGAAATTTTCAGAACCAGTTGACATTTTATGATACCGCCTTTAATTTCAAAAAACTGCTGGATACCTTACAGTGGGGGGCCACGCATGTGATTCCCATTACTTTGTCACTGCCTTCCCTGGGCCCCTTAACCGTGGCGCCCAGTGTTTCCTATGAAGAACGCTGGTACGGGCAACAGATCGACAGGAAATGGAACGACGCCACCAACCGGGTGGATACAACTATCCATAAAGGGTTTTATACCGCCCGTCAGATGAGTTTCGGGGTTGGCATCAATACGCGGATCTTTGGTACCTATAAATTTTCACCCAAGAGCAATATCATCGCCATCCGGCATGAGATCCGCCCGAATATCTCCTTCAACTATCACCCTGATTTTGCTGCAAAATATTATTACGACCTGAAAGTGGATTCCACCGGCAGAACCCAGCGGGTTTCCAAATTCGATGGTGGCATCATCGGTGCCTTCCAGGAGGGGGCTTTCGGTGGGATCGGTTTTGGTATTGACAACCTGCTGGAGATGAAGGTGAAGGATAAAAACAACAAGGACACGGGTGCGGATGGGAAAATCCCCACCAAAAAAATCAAATTACTGGAAGGGTTTGGTTTCAATTCATCTTATAATTTGCTGGCCGATAGTTTTGCACTGGGAAATTTCTCCATCTATGCAAGAAGTACGCTGTTTGATAAATTGAATATTACGGCATCCGCCAGCCTGGATCCCTATGATGT
>JAGWTX010000600.1 GCA_028875955.1 Bacteroidota bacterium
TCAAGGCACGGGTGGAAGACATATTGCTGACGGTATTTCCTTTCCTTTCCTGTAAGACATAATCGGCAACAGCTACCAGCGTATATTCTTCCCCAAAAAAGGAGCCATCTTCACAAACAAAACAAAGCCTGTCTACATCCGGATCCACTGCGATACCGAGATTCGCTTTTTGTTTTACCACTTCGTTGGAAAGTGCGATCAGGTTCTCAGGTAAGGGTTCGGGGTTGTGTGCAAATTTTCCGTTTACTTCTTCATTCAGCACGGTAATCTCTTTTACACCCAGTGCCTTTAACAGAAGCGGGACTGCGATGGCGCCGGTACTGTTGATCGGATCCAGAACGATCGAAAATTTTGCTTTTTTGATGGCTGCCGCATCAACCAGCGGATAGGCAAGTACCGCATCGATATGCTGTTGCAAAGCCTGGTCATTGCTGCGGTAACTTCCTAATTTATCTACACCCACAAAATCAAAAGCCTCTTTGGCAGCAATATCCAGCACTTTGGCCCCAATTTCCCCATTGATGAATTCGCCTTTGTGATTGAGTAGTTTTAAGGCATTCCATTCCTTGGGGTTATGACTGGCCGTTAATATGATCCCGCCAGCCGCTTTTTCAAAAACCACGGCCATTTCAACGGTTGGCGTGGTGCTGAGACCCAGGTCAACCACATCTAATCCCAATGCATTCAGGGTGCTGACCACCAGGCGCTGCACCATTTCACCACTGATTCTTCCGTCTCTTCCGATCACGACCGTTTTATTGTCCGATTCGCCTGCCAGCCATTGTCCGAAAGCGGCCGTGAAACGGACCACATCGATAGGACTAAGCGTATCACCCGGTCTTCCGCCAATGGTGCCTCGTATACCTGAAATACTCTTGATTAAGGGCATGTGATTGAAATTTTGTGGGATGCAAACATAATAGAAATTTTTTGTTTCCCCGGCTGATGTAAATTTGTGGTTTAAGGATTCCCTATGCCTGATAAAGCCTGGTACAAAGATTGGTTTAATTCGCATTATTATCATTTATTATACCAGCACAGGGATGATCGGGAAGCGATGGCATTTATTCATACCCTGATCCGCTATCTTTCCCCTTCCCCGGGAGCCAGGATGGTTGATATCGCCTGTGGGAAAGGCCGGCATAGTAAAGTGCTGGCTGATATGGGTTTTGATGTGACGGGTATCGATCTTTCCGCCGCTTCCATTGCAGAAGCGCAAAAACTGGAAACCGACACCCTGCATTTTTACCAGCATGATATGCGCCTGCCTTTCTGGATCAATTATTACCAGTATGCATTTAATTTTTTCACCAGTTTCGGTTATTTCAGAACCCGGCGGGAACATGATAACGCCATCCGGACCATTGCACAAAGTCTGCAACCGGGCGGGATTTTTGTGATCGATTACCTGAATGTGCATTATTCGGAAGACAATATGGAAAAATCCTGGCAATCTGCGGTTGGTGATATCACTTTTCACATCACCAAATGGCACGACGAGACGCATTTTTTCAAACAGATCCAGGTTTCAGAAAAACAAAATGTTTCTCCCAAACACCTCTATACCGAAAGGGTGGCCAAATTCTCGCTGGGCGACTTTACTGAAATGCTGGCATACCAGCACCTGCAGGTTCAGGAGGTTTTTGGAAATTATGAACTGGGCAGGTATGATGTATACAAATCCCCCCGAATGATCATTGTTGCGAAAAAAAATTAATTTCCCCCGTTCTTTTTCTTTTTGTGGTCAAAAGGGTAGGGTGGGTTACCTGGACGGGTGGTATCCGGTTTAAGAGGGGGGTACACATCTTTCCATTGCTGATTATTGGGAAAATAGGGTTTGTTGATACGCAGGGAATCCGTTCCTGATCTGGGTTTGTAAACCGGCATCCCAGTTACATAACCGCTATCGGGCATTAGCATGGGCATATTGTCGAGCACTGACCCATATACATCAAATCCTTTTCCATTGTTATGGGAATAGACAGGCGGAAGCGATTTTTCGGTGTACTTGTTCGGTATCCCGTTTTTCGGGAGTTGATTTCTTTCCAGGTAACGCTTTTGGGGAAGGGTAACCGTATCCTGATCAGTAATGTGCTGTAGTA
>JAGWTX010000601.1 GCA_028875955.1 Bacteroidota bacterium
GAATTCCCGGAATATGGCGGTCAGCAGGCTGTCAGGTGGGGTAACTGGAAAGCCGTCCGCCTTAATATCAACAAGGAAGGTTTGCATACACAACTGTTCGATCTGTCAAAAGATATCCAGGAACAGCATGACCTGGCAGCCCAATATCCGGATATCGTAAAGAAAATGGAAAAGATCATGCAACAGGAACACCATACCCCGGAAGTAAGCAGGTTCCTGATGCCGGCATTGGAAACCCATAAATAAAGGGATGCTTTGTTTATGATCAACCTGATCAGACATGGCTGCACAGATTTTTTACGATCACTTTTTTGGGGCAACGATATTGTCTATTCGTACATCAAAAGATCAACATTCCTCATTTCTTATCGCAAATGAAAATACTTGTTTATGGGTATTGTGACCTGCCGAAGCATGCTTTACTTTTACGATTGTTGTTTACCTGATAACGATCAAGGGAAAAACTCGTAGATATTTCACCTGGAAGCGAGGTGCTATCTGATATCCGGATACAAACACCTGATCGGTAAGGGGTTTAATGCAGCAATAAAGCAGAAAAGAATGGAGATGTCAGAAAATAGTATAAAATCAATCAAGTCATACTTTAGAACAATGATCCGGAAAATCATTTATAGTTTGCTGCTATGTTTATTGTGTAAGGATACTGTTACGGCACAGACATATTTCCAGCTGCCACAAATCAATGTGATGGACATGGCCACCCGTCAAATGATCAATATCGCCAACCTGCCGAAAGACGGGAAATCCAAAGTGGTGATGGTCACTTCCCAATCCAATAAACAGATTGACCTGATTGGCAAACTGGTTGAAATAAAAGACAGGGGTAAAGTACCGCTGGATGCATTGTATGTTATCACCAACGACAGTAAACCGGTTGATAAATTGCCGGGGGAATTGGCTAACCTGAACGACGCCGATGCCAACTTACTGGCGGAACTCCGGAAGTTTCACACGTATGTATACAAAGATGGCAAAAATGAAATTCTGCAGTACTACCGGAAAACCAAAGCCCCACTGATCTTCTTTCTGGATGAGAACAACCATATCGTTTTTTCCTATGAGGAGGAAGGGATTTCAGCAGCCAAAATAAGCGATATCAATAATCTCATCAATACAAAACAGGTTACAGCCGATGCAGTCTTATATTTTGATAAAAACTGGCTTCCCACCACAAGAGACAAAGCACTTTATTATCGTGACCGGATCCGTGGTTCCGGAAAACTGTATGAGGTGAATGATTATTACCTGAATGGTAAATTACAGATGAAGGGCAGTTTTACTTCTGTTTATCCGGAACAGCGCACAGGGGTGTTCAGTTTTTATACTGATAAAGGCGTCATTGAAACAGAATCTACGTATGCCAATAACCAGTTGAACGGGTCATACAAAAGCTTTTATGCCTCTGGCAGGTTGTTTTCAATGGCAAACTATAGCAACGGGGTTCTGGATGGGCTGAAATACCTGTATTATGAAACAGGAGAAAAATACAGTTCTGGTATTTTTTATAAAAACAATCAGGGACAGGGCCCGGTAAAGTACTACTATCCTGACGGGAAACTCAAGGCGGAAGGGACTTACCTGAATGATTATTACAGCGGGGAATGGAAAGGCTATGACCAGTCGGGTAATTATTTATTCGATGTTCATTTTAAGGAAGGCTTTATAGATGCCTCTTTCCCGGTCACAATGCTTACGGGTAAAAGAGAGAATGTTTTTTCCTATTACAGGGACAAAGCCCAAAACCAGAAAGACGGTGTTATGAAAAGGGAATTCAAATGCCTGCTGAATGATGGAAGTTTTCTTGAAGTGGGTAAAGAAAAAACAGTAACCGATGTATATAACATGATCATGAATGAAAAGAAAGGGGAAGAGGATGACAATACGTTATATTATAGCAAGATCAGTGCCCGGAATAACGGGAAAGATGAATTACAAAGCGAATTCATCTGGAATGAGCGTCAAAAAATAAAAGAGGACTATTATTATCAAAGTGGCAGCCTTGTGTATTCTTTTGGGTTTAAAAACGATCTGTTAGCAAGTGGCGAATTCTATTACACCAATGGGAAAGTATGCCT
>JAGWTX010000602.1 GCA_028875955.1 Bacteroidota bacterium
TTTTTCAGGGCTGATTTCCTGGGAAACCGCAGCCGGTCTAATTTTCGGGTTGTTGATCATCTGTGTGCCCCTCTTTATCGACTGGCGGATATTGCTGCAGGAAAAGAAATTCAGGGTGAATGTACATATCTGGAAATAATCCTTCAAAGGGTCAATCAGCAACAACAACCGGGTCCGCAGGTTTTATTTTGCGTGGATAGCGGTTGTTTCTGATATAACTCCTCCGGCGACGCGTCTCGTATAGAAACTATCTGAATGTTACAATGAAGTGTTATTCCTGCCAATGGATGATTGCCATCCAAAGTAATGGTGGATTCGTTTACGCACTTAACCACAAACTCCATCCCGTCTGAAGACTCCAAGACTGTCCCGGGTTGTAGCTGATCTTCCTCCACTGGGCAATCAGAACGGTCCATTTCCATCAATTTTTCAGAGTCATATGCCCCATAGGCGTCTTCCGGTGCAAGTATTACCGCCATTTCCTGTCCAACCGCCAACCCTTCCAGGGCATTTTCCAGCCCGGCAAGAATATGATGATGTCCATGCAGGTATTCCATGGGATCAAAGGGAGTGTTGTCATCAATTATTTTTCCGTCAGGATCAGTTATCCGATAATGAATACTTACGATCTTATTTTTAGTTACATGCATCATTGTTGTTTCCATTTTTGTGAATTCTTTTGAAAGATTGATCAATACATTGTGTTGATGAATGAAGTCGCTATTTATGTGTATTCATCCTTTCTCTCAACAGTTTTTCCCTTCCTGCATCCCAGTAAGCACAATCCAATTGTAAAAAAACTGAACTATACGGAATCGTTTCATCGGTTTTCAAAACCAACACTTTAAACAATTTTGAAGTTTCATCCAATTTTGTAAAAACAGAATCATGCAGAAGGGTTTGCACCTGCTGACCTTTGAATAGCTGTATCGATTCATCGATAAACCTTTTCACACCCCTGGCCTGATCTTCAGAGACAAAACCCAGCTCTTTATCCCGGTAAATCATGGCTTTCACATGCCCGGACTTGTCAATCTCCCGCAAAACCCTCTGCAAAACCGGCAATAGCTTTTCGTTTGTATGAATCACTTCCATGCCTGCTGCATTTTGCAATGGAAACGCTTTATCCACTACGATAATCCAGTTACGATGCCCCAATAAAGGTAGCATCTGATCAAATTTACTTTTCCAGTCCTGGTTGTAGGTTACCTCCTTTTGGGGATTAGTGGTTGCCAATTGATTACAGGATAAGAATGCCATCAGGCCAAAGGCAAACAAGATATTTCTTTTCACAGGATACAGTATTATTGAATGGTAATAAACAAGGTTTGATTCGTTTGGATAGATACGGGCTTTGTAAAATCCAACCGGATTTCATTATCAATCTGCTGAAAATCCAAGGGGATCTTTCGTGTACTGATTACCGCGGTAACTTTGTTGATTGTTTGGTTATCGATTTTTTGCAATGTTATTTTTTGCAGCTTTACTGATCCATACTTCACTTCAAAAGCATGCATTTGTTTTTGGTTAACGAGCTTTTGTGAATAAGAACCCCAGCCCTTAGCCGTAATAAAAGGCGCTTTGAAATTTGCCGCATCCCATTTCGGCGCGAAACGGATAAAATTTTTGGGCCCATGGTAGGCAAAGCCGCAGGCTGTTATAAATGTTCCATAACTAGCCATAGCACGGGCATAGTGATCACTGCATTCAATTTCATTAAAAGGATTCCTTTTGGAAGCATGATAGCGATCGTGGATGGTTCTGGTCAGTATCAGTGCCTCATCCGTCATGTCTTCCGCCATCAGGTGACTTGCCACCTGGTGTTCAAATCCGCTCATGCATTCATGAAAATATCCTACCTGCCAGGTGACAGATTCCCCATAAGGTTTGGCTTCATTTTTCGGATTGGTATTCATAATCATCCCACCTTCCCCAGCCAATGCATATGGGCGGCCTCCTTTGTGTTCTTTGATATAGGGTCCTACATCAGGTGTGAAATTATACTTCCACAAAGACCGTAAAGCCTTTTTTGTTTTTTCTTTATCCAGAATTCTATCTAATCCTACCTGAAAAGCCCAGCTTTGACCATATACC
>JAGWTX010000603.1 GCA_028875955.1 Bacteroidota bacterium
GGCTTTACTACTGCTGTCACGTTCGGCAACAAAGGCCAACTGCGTACCGGCTTCATCCAGTGACAACTGTTTTGCATCGTGAAAACCAGCCAATACCGTTACGGATTGCAAGTGATCCAGTTCGATTTTTTGAATACTGGCTTTTGTTTTGGGTGAACCGGTCTTCCGGGTTGTTTCCAAAACCAGGCTGCTTCCTTTTTTATCAAATAAATAAGCGTTCACCAGATGATAGCTTTGTTTCACTTTACCACCCAACTGCACCAGTACCAATTCTGTTCCTTCCACAATGGGATCTTCCGCTGATGTCTTTGCCGGGTTGTTTTTGTTATTCTGAGAACGGTTGGGTGGCGGGAACCCGGTTGCCTGCACTTCCGCTGCTTTTTTCCTGAGGCTGTCAGAGACCCGCAGTAAGCTATCCGCCGTATGCAGCATCGTACGGATTTTTGTGGCAGAATCGGGTTCTCCGATTCCTGTTTTGGTAACCGCGATCGGCTTTTCCAGCAAATAGGCCAGCCAGGAACCGGATTCTTCAGGCAGGGCAAAACTTTTTACCCTCGCAATTTTTTCCAGTTTCCCGGAACCCAGATCCAAAATAGCCAGACTGTCTTTGGGGAGGTCTTCGGTTTTTGCTTTTTTGATCCGGGCAGCCCGGGTATCTGCATAGCGTGCTTTTATTTTACAAACCAGAAAACGGCTGTCTGCCGAAATTTCTTCGCCATATCCCCTGGGGATCTCAAGCAACGTTTTACCGGAAGCAGTTTTTATAAATAATATGCCATCCCCTTCCTGCGGGTTTACGGCAAAAGCAACGAATTGTCCATTTCTGCTGATGGTGCGATCGGCAATACTCTGCCAGCTATCATACACAGTGTGATCCAATGGTTTTTTTTGGGCCAGTGAAAACAGGGAAAGGAATAGCAGGGAGCAGGCTAAACGATATCTCATAAAAGGGTTTTAGTATTCCGAAGATAACCAAACCCCAAACGCAGCAAAATATTTGACTGCCTAATATATAAACGGAAGGTGGCTGGATTTGTGTCGGTCAATCCGTTTGGATAACCCTTCCTATCTTTGATCCTGAAACCGATACCCGGGCATATCTGTAAAGGGATATCCCGGTTCTGCAAATTTTGAATACATGAGAAATACCTCCTTACTCACTATTCTTTTAGTTAGCTGTCTGTTTAGCCAGGCCCAGTCTCATACACTCGAAAAGTTATGGACAACAGATACCCTTTTGAAAACACCGGAATCCGTCTTATGGTTTGCAAAAAATGATTTCCTGTATGTTTCCAATATCGATGGTGATCCAGCCAAAAAAGACGGAAAAGGTTCGATCGCAAAGATTTCACTGGATGGGAAAATCATCAACAACCACTGGGTCACCGGTCTGGAAGCGCCCAAGGGAATGGGTATCTATAAAAACAAGCTGTATGTGGCAGACCTTACCGATATTGTTGAGATCGATATCCCGGAAGCAAAAATCCTGAAAAGGATACCGGTAAAAGATGCCGTTTTCCTGAATGATATTGCCATTGACAAAAAAGGGGTGGTTTATGTCAGCGACACCAGAACCAACAAAGTGCATAAACTGGAGAAAGGTTTTGTGGCAACGGTTTTGGAAAATTTACAAGGCCCAAACGGTCTGCTTTGTGTGGATGAGGATCTGCTGATACTCGACAGGGGGTCCCTGATCAGACTGATGCCGAATGGCAATTTGGGAAATATTACAACGGGGATGGATCCCTCCACAGACGGAATTGAGCAAGTTGCCAAAGATGAATACCTGGTAAGTGCCTGGAACGGGGTCTTGTATTATATCTATGCCAATGGCGAAAAACAGACCCTTCTCGACTCACGACCGCAAAACGCGCATACCGCAGATATCGGATACAACCCCAAAAAACGAATATTGTATGTTCCTACTTTTTATGGGAACACAGTGATTGCCTATCAATTGAAATAAAAGAAGTACCGTTGTTGGGGACCTGAAAAAAGTTGGTTAAAATTCAAACTAGCCTTTTTTTCCTGCCTACCACCCTGCCCATCTGCCAGGCAACCGATACCGCGATCAGGGCGAACCCTGCATAAA
>JAGWTX010000604.1 GCA_028875955.1 Bacteroidota bacterium
CGGTTTTATTGGTCAGAAACGGATTTCGGTTGTTTCCACCGGAATCGGAACAGATAATATAGATATCGTATTGAATGAACTGGATGCATTGGTGAATATTGATTTCGCAACCAGAACCCTAAAACCGGCATTCACCCCACTGACCATTATTCGGGTGGGTACATCCGGATCGCTTCAGGCAGATATTCCGGTAGACAGTTTCGTAGCCAGTACCCATGGGATCGGGATTGATAACCTGCTGAATTTTTACCGGCAACAACCCAATGAGGAAGAACAGCAACTCCTCAATGCCTTTTTACAACAGACCCAGCCGGACGCAAGACTGGCCGCTCCCTATATTGCTTCAGCGGGAGCTTCGGTTCAAAAAAAATTTGTACACGGGTTTCACCAGGGTATCACAATCACCTGCCCGGGTTTCTATGGACCGCAGGGAAGAGTTCTCAGACTGGGGTTACGGCAACCCGACCTCATCGACCAATTAACCGCATTTCGTTTTGGTAATTTCAGGATCACTAATTTTGAAATGGAAACCAGTGCGATTTACGGACTGGGCAAATTACTGGGACATCATTGCCTCAGTCTGAATGCCATAGTAGCCAACAGGGTGGAAAAGACTTTCAGCAAGGATGGTGCCGCGGTAGTTGAAAACCTGATCATCAAAACCCTGGGCATCTTGTCCGTAACCGAATAATTCAATAAAGCCTGCAAAGAAGTATGAGCTATCTTTTCTTTAAATACCAGGGGACGGGAAATGATTTTATCATCATGGATAACCGGGACGGATTGATTCATCTGACCACTGAACAAATTACATTTCTCTGCGACAGAAGATTTGGTATCGGTGCAGACGGATTGATGTTATTAAATAGCCTGGAAGGTTACGACTTTGCCATGAAATATTACAATGCGGACGGCAGGGAAAGCAGTATGTGTGGGAATGGTGGCCGTTGTCTGACACGTTTTGCATATGACAGGGGAATACATAAAACCCTATATCATTTTATGGCGATAGATGGGGAACATACCGCCACTTTAGGTGAAAAGGACTGGATCAATTTGAAAATGAAGGATGTCACCCAGGTGCAGAACCAGCATGGCGACTCCCTATTGGATACGGGCTCCCCGCACTATGTGAAACCGGTACCGGATGTATGGTCGGTAAATGTGTATGAAGAAGGTAGAAAGATCAGGTATAGCAATGAATTTGCCGCCAATGGCATCAATGTGAATTTTGTGGAAAGTACCGATAACCGGATCATCGTAAGAACCTATGAACGCGGTGTGGAGGACGAAACCTATAGCTGTGGTACCGGTGTAACCGCCTCTGCCCTATTGTTTGCGCACAATGAAAACGGATTCAATCATGTAGACATACAGACAAAAGGCGGGAAACTGGCTGTTGAATTTGAAAAAAAAGGGGAACAGCAATTTTCCAATATCTGGCTCTGTGGTCCGGCAACATTTGTCTTTTCCGGAGAGATTGATCTGCCTGCTAATATCTGACAACAAAGACATCCTATCGGTACCTTTGCCATTTCCAAACAGTAAAATCTCCCAGACGCATGATTCAGTATTTCAAGAATATCAACGGACATACCCTTGAAATCGACAAACCGGATATGGGTGTTTGGGTAAACCTGGTCCCTCCTTTTAAAGAGGAAGAATTTATTGAACTCAGTGAAGACCTGGAGATCCCCATTGAGTTTTTACGGGATTCGCTCGATATCGACGAAAGACCACGTTATGAAATGGAGGACAATGTCCGCTTTGTGGTCATCAAAACACCAACGGAAAACAATTCATTCAATGATAGTGATGCCTTTTATATCACCATCCCCATCTGTATTATCCTGACACATACGCAAATCGTTACCGTAAACTCGTTTGACAATGGCGCGATAAAGAAATTCCTGAACTCCTTTCAGAAACGTCATCCGGATAAAAAGAATATGATGATTTTGAAGATATTCGAGAAAGTGGTCCAGAATTTCATGGAGTTCCTCAAAGAGATCAATCATCGCAGAAACCAGTATGAAACGAGTTTATACGAAAGCAACAGCAATGAGGATCTGCTGAACCTGATGCGTAT
>JAGWTX010000605.1 GCA_028875955.1 Bacteroidota bacterium
CCTGGTTGCCGGTACTTTTTGATTGCAGAAAGGTTTATGGAAATTGTTATAGGTTTGTATTTCAGCGTAATCTTCAATATGAAATATTCACAGAGAATCGGGATGATCGCCTGTTTGGCACTGATGGGAATTTGTTTTTTACCCTGGTCATTTATAGCCAGCAGACAGTTAACCATTACGGGCTTCTCGGCAGCCGGTACGGATTTCGGGAAACCCGGTCTTTTTAATTTCGCCAGTTGTATTGTCCTTCTTATCCTGTTTGCCTTACCGGCAATCTGGGCAAAAAGAACCAATGTGTTCATCGCGGCTTTGAATCTGGCATGGGCTTTCCGGAACTATCTGCTGATCTCAACCTGTATGATGGGAGAATGCCCTGAAAAAAAACCTGCCCTCTATCTGTTGATTTTGTTTGCCGTGGTCATACAATTGATGACTTTTCTTCCCAAAATGGAAATCCGGTTGAACCAAAAAGAGGACTGATCTTATTAAAAAATCCATCCTGCTCCCATACAATCAACTGAACCTGGACAGAGAATGCCCGATGATCGATACGGATTCCAGGATTTGTTCCCGGTTGATCAACAGGGGTGGGGCAAACCGGATCTTATCGCCATGGGTGGGTTTTGCCAGCAACCCATTTTCTTTCAGATCCAGACAGAGATCCCAGGCTGCATCCGGATTGGGGTGTTGGATGACAATGGCATTTAACAATCCTTTTCCACGAATGGTACTGATGAGTGGGGAATCGAGTTTTGCCAATTCGCTTCTTAATAACTGCCCCATTTTTTCAGCATTCTCAGCCATACCTTCCTCTTTCAGAACTGTCAAAGCGGTCATGGCAACGGCACAGGCCAGGGGGTTGCCCCCGTAGGTGGACCCATGTTCCCCGGGATGGATATTCATCATTACTTCATCGTCTGCCAGTACCGCTGAAACAGGTAATACGCCACCACTGAGTGCTTTTCCCAGGATCAGGATATCAGGTCTGACCTGTTCATGATCACAGGCCAGCATTTTTCCCGTTCTGGCCAGACCAGTTTGTATTTCGTCTGCAATCAATAAAACATTGTATTCGGTACAAAGTGCCCTTACTTTTTGCAGATAACCTTCATCCGGAACCACAACTCCGGCTTCTCCCTGGATGGGTTCAACCATAAAAGCAGCCATATTGGGGTCTTGCAGGGCTTTTTCCAGCGAAGCGAGATCATTATACGGAACCAATTCAAAACCGGGCATATAAGGTCCAAATCCCCGGTAACTGCTGGGATCTGTGGAAGAGGAAATAGCAGCCAGGGTTCGCCCCCAGAAATTGCCTTCAGCAAAAAGGACTTTTGCCTGGTTCTCAGGAACCCCTTTTTTGGCATATGCCCACCGACGGGCCAGTTTAATAGCGGTTTCTCCGCCTTCTACCCCGGTATTCATGGGCAGGACTTTGTCATACCCGAAAAAACCGGTAATAAAACGGGCATACTCCCCTAAGAGGTTGTTATGAAAAGCCCTTGAAGTCAGGGTTAATTTCTGTGCCTGTGCTACCAGGCTTGCAATGATACGTGGATGACAATGCCCCTGGTTGACTGCAGAATAACCACTCAGGAAATCATAATACCGTTTCCCCTCCACATCCCAGAGAAAAACTCCTTCCCCTTTTTCAAGGACTACGGGTAAAGGATGGTAATTATGCGCCCCAAATTGGTTTTCCAGGTCCAGATAGGCAGCAGATTTTGCTGACAATATTTGTGTCATATATAACTTTTTTCAGATAAAACAAATCGAATGCGAACGGAAGTCCGTGTACAGTGTGACGGGTTGCGAAAATCAGCAACAAGGATGATCGAGAAAGTCAAGATTGAGACGAAGAAAACGCATAGTCCTTTATTGACAGGCAAGTTAGTGTTTCGGCACCATTCAACCGAAAAAAATATGGGTAAACCCTGGTAGGGGAAGATTGGACGGAATGTGAAAAGGTTCTTCCCAAATTCGTGTTGTTTTTCTTTTCTCAGGGAATGCAACCAGATAAACATGATACAGTTACCTTATTTTCGCACAAAATAGATTCATTGGCCTTACCAGAAGTTGCAGTTGTTAT
>JAGWTX010000606.1 GCA_028875955.1 Bacteroidota bacterium
GACAAAAAAAGCAGGTAAACAATCATTACCGGCATCTTGTGCAAAAAAGAACTATTGTTAGTTTTTCTGCTGTACATATTTGTTCCTATCAGGCAGTGACATTTTCAGATACAAAAATATCGGGTTAGACGATGTAACCGCAGTAAAGTTTAGCCGGATAGCTGATTTTTTCCATATTTTTTCACATACTGTTAGTAAACAAAACGCTGATTTATATAAAGGGTTAAGTAAATTCCAGAACAAACAAATTGATATGAAGACTTTATCTCAGACCTGGTTTGCAGATGGGTATATTGATTTTGAGTTGAAAAAGTATACCCTTCTAGCCTATCTGCAGGAAATCAGCCGCTATTTTTGTGAGAACAAGCTGTATCCTCAGTTTGCGGATGTGATTTTTCATTACAACAACCTGGTTGCATTCAGGGAAAACAAAAAATACCTGCAGGAACAGTTCCCCAAGAAACTCACAGGCATCCAGATTGAAAAACTGCAACTGCTCTATGAGTCCCTGGTGGAAGACGACGATCTGATGCAGGAGCTGGAAGACATCATCCAATACGCATCCGGCACCATGAAGAAAACCATAACAAGCGGTACCGAAATCTATGAATTTGTGGAGAACAGGCTGACCATTGAACCCATTGGCATCATGCCACTGGATCATAACGAAGGTTATTTTCTCTTATGTGAAGGACAATGCAGGAATACCTGGGTTTACCAGTACCGGCTGAGCATTTTTGAAAAACACGATGAGAAATACAGAAGTATCAAAACAGAATTTATCGATGTGTGGCAACGGAATATTGTCAACTCTTACCATAACATCAAAGCCCAACTGATCAAAAACCGTTCTGATTTTCCGAATCCGGCCGTTTATTCAGTGGAGACAGATCTGACGGTACCCATGGAAGAAACCTTACTCCCGATTGCCAAAAGAAGCCTGGTGAGGTATATCACGGTGAATCATCCCTGAGCAATACCTTAGTTGTTCTCCTTTTCCATCATCAGGTAGGCTTTGATAAACCCGTCCAGCTCCCCGTCCATAACCGGGCCTACATTGCCTACCTCATAATCGGTACGGTGATCCTTGATCATCTTATAAGGGTGGAATACATAACTGCGGATCTGGCTGCCCCACTCGATCTTCTTTTTGTTGGCATTGGAAGCATTGAGTGCTTCCTGGCGTTTGCGGAGTTCTTCCTCATACAAACGGCTTTTCAGCATTTTGAGTGCGAGTTCCCGGTTTTCACCCTGGGTCCTGGCCTGCTGGCATTCCACTATAAAACCACTGGGCAGGTGTTTCAATCTTACGGCTGTCTCTACCTTATTCACGTTCTGTCCACCGCTGCCCCCGCTTCTGTAGAATGCCCATTCAAGGTCACTCGGGTTTACATTGATCTCAATACTATCATCAATCAGGGGATATACATATACGGAGGCGAATGAAGTATGTCTTCTGGCGTTGCTGTCAAAGGGGGAAATCCGCACCAGGCGGTGTACACCGCTTTCTGCCTTCAGAAAACCATAGGCAAAATCGCCATCAAACTGCAATGTGGCCGATTTGATGCCCGCGCCATCCCCTTCCTGGTAATCAATTTCCGTAACCTTCCAACCCTGCTTTTCCCCATACATGCGATACATACGCAACAGCATTTCCGCCCAATCCTGGCTCTCGGTTCCACCAGCCCCCGGATTGATCTGCAAAACGGCAGGCAATTCGTCTTCGGGTTTGTTAAGCGTGCTTTTAAACTCAGCGTCTTCAATATGTTGAATTGCCTGATCATAGGCAGCTTTTGCTTCCTCTTCAGAAGCATCACCGGCTTTCCAGAAATCAAACATCACAGCAAAATCCTCTACTGCCGTATCCAGTTGTTTGTACAGTTTCAGCCAGTACTCATTCACCTTGATTTCCTTCATGATGGCCGTGGCCCGGGAATTGTCATCCCAAAAGCCTGGAGAGAGAGAGAGTTGTCTGTCTGTTTCTACTTTATAGGTTCGGTTCTCGACGTCAAAGAAACCTCCTCAGGACTAAAACGCGGTCCCTCATACTCTTAATTTGTTCCTGTGTCATAGCTGCAAA
>JAGWTX010000033.1 GCA_028875955.1 Bacteroidota bacterium
TGCCAATACGCCATCATCCGGAACAGGCGTATGGTCTGCATTGGGAACCAATCCGACGGTGGTCAGTTTTACCGATGCGAAGGATCCGCATACGACGGTGAATGGCATGGTAGCGGGCAGTTATGCATTTGTATGGACTGTCTCCAATAAACTGTGCGAAGACAGCAAGGATACGGTAAGGATCCTGGTGTATCCGCCAACTGTTGCGGGTAGTTTATCTGCTGATGCTACGGTATGTGCAACCGGCAATAGCGGTGATATCTTTTTGAAAGGATATGTGGGAATGATACAACACTGGGAAATCAGTTATGACAATGGGAATAACTGGCAGATACTGGCATCCGCTGCAGACAAGTATCATTACCAGGATCTCACATCAACGGCACTATTCAGGGTATTGGTACAAAGTGGTAATTGTAGTTCACAATATAGTAACCTGGTAACGGTTACCGTGAATCCGCCGTCTGTGGGGGGAGAATTGATACCGATGGAAGATACCGTTTGTTCCGGCACGAATCAGGGAGACATCATCCTGCGCGGGTTCAGAGGGGTGATACTTCATTGGGAAGTATCAACAGACCAGGGGAAAAGCTGGCAGTTACTAAATAATACGGATAGCGTTTATCATTATACAAGTCTGAGTGGTGTTACCTGGTATCGCGTATACGTACAAAGCGGTTTATGTGCAGGAGACTATTCAGGTATCGCAAAAGTATCCACGGATCTTCCAACGGTTGCCGGTGTGATTTCCGGAGATGCGGTTGTCTGTAACGGGAATAATACGGGAAGTATTGTTTTGACTGGCAGGACCGGATCCCTGCTGCATTGGGAAATGAGTTCCGATCAGGGCAACAGCTGGCAGGTATTGCCGGCAAATACAGATACGCTTATCTACCGGAATCTTTTGCAGACAACCCTGTACCGGGCCTTGGTGAAAAATGGTACCTGTGCCATGGTGTATACCAATACCTTGCAGATCACCGTTGTAGAACCTGTTACGGTTGCCGATGCGGGTGCCGATCAGCTTTTATGCAATGCCAGCAATATCGCTGTCATGAATGCCAATACGCCATTATCCGGTTCAGGGATATGGAGCCAGGTATCCGGTCCTTCTACCGTAAGATTTTCCAATCCTGCCTTACCCAATGCGGAAGTGACCGGTTTGCAGAATGGCAGTTATTATTTTGTATGGACCATTTCCAATGGTACCTGCGCCAATTCATCCGACACGGTAAAACTCACCATCGATAAGGTTGTATCCGATTTCAAGGTTTCCAGCGTGAATGAATGTGGTGTTTCCCACTATCATTTTGCCAATACCAGTTATTCGGCATTTGGCATCCAAAACTCTGTATGGAATTCCGGAACCGGTGATACCCTGCGGAACAAGGATGCGGATCTGTCCTTTACCAATGAGGGGTTGCAGCACATGAAATTAACGGTGACCAGTGAATCGGGTTGCAGTCATTCGATCGATGCGATTTATAAGGTATTGATTTATTCATTCCCCAAGGCGAATATCAATGCCATCGCAGATATCTGCAAGAGTCAGATGCTGAAAGTTTCTTCCGATATAAGTTCGAAGGATTCGATTGCTTATTTGTTATGGAACCTGGAAAACGGAGTACGTTCAAAGGATTCGACTATCACCGTGCAGTATGTGGAAGACGGCAATTATACCATTAAATTAACCGTTGCCACCGTAAATCAGTGTTTTGATTCTGCCTATAAAATGATCGCCGTGCATCCGATCCCGGTTCTAACGGTCAACAAGACACCGGTTATCTGTAAGGGTGGATCCGCAGAGATCAGTGCCAGCGGCGCTATGCATTATATATGGACCGATAATGCCAATCAGGTCATCTGCAATAACTGCAGTACGCTGAAGGTTAACCCTTCCTATAACGCCACTTATAAGGTCCTGGGCTATTCGGAGTATGGGTGCAGTCAGGTGCAGACGGCCGATATCCGCGTGATCCAGCCATTAAAGATGATTGCAGCAGTCGGGGACACTTTGTGTTATGGTCAGACGATAAAACTCAATGCAGCCGGTGCAACCAAATACCGCTGGTATCCGGCTACCGGATTGAACAATGCAAATATTGCATCGCCGGTGGCCAGTCCGGATACGACCACAAACTATCGGGTCATAGGTGAAGACGGGTTTAGTTGTTTCGCGGATACCGCAGAGATCAGACTGGTTGTGGGAAGACCAACCCCGATTCATATCGGCAGGGATACCGTGATTACGGCGGGTAGTACTTACCAGTTGCAGGCTGTTGCGCAAACACAGGATATCCGGAAATGGTACTGGAGCAGTGCCACGCCGCTTTCCTGCAGGACCTGTGCCACACCGGAAATAAAAGTATCGGATGATGTAACCATCAGTTGTCTTGCCATCAACCGGTATGGTTGCACCAGTACGGATACGATCAACCTCAAAACATTCTGTGCGGGCACAGAGGTATTTGTACCCAATGCGTTCACACCAGATGGGGATGGCATCAATGACCTGCTGGTGGTACAGGGAAGGGGCATCCGGTTGATCAAAAGCTTCCGCATCTATAACCGTTGGGGTGAAATGGTTTTTGAAAAGCACAATTTCCTTCCGGGTGATCCAGCCTATGCCTGGAACGGAACCGTAAGAGGCAAACCTGCCACACCGGATGTATTTGTGTATATGTGTGAAGTGATTTGTGAAAAGGGTATTCCCTATCTGTTCAAAGGGAATACGGCTATTTTAAAATAAATATCGATGAAGCAAAATCCAATCCTATGAAATGAGCCATAACAAAATTTGTTACCAACCGAAATGTTTATTGGTGAATTCCATATGGCCCAAATCAATAAAAATAAACACATGAAAAAAAATTTACGTATTCCTTTTTTTATACTGTTCATGCTGTGTATCAAAATGGGTAGCTCGCAGGATTTTGTATTTTCCCAGTTCTTCGAACAGCCGCTTTTGCGCAATCCCGCATTGGCCGGTTTGTTTACCGGCGATATTCGGGTATCCATGTCCTATCGCGACCAGTGGAGCAGCATCACCGTGCCTTACCGGACCACCTCCCTGAGTATTGAACACAAGATCCCGATCGGATCCAAACATGATCTGATCACCATCGGATCCCAGATGAGTGTGGATGCTGCGGGAGATATCCGGTTAAAACGGACACAGGTACTTCCGCTCCTGAGTTTTCATAAATCATTGAGTGAAGACAATGATACCTATTTGACGGCGGCTTTTATGGGCGGACCGGTATCCAGCCAGTTTGATGCCACGCAATTGAAATTGGGTGATCAGTTCCGGAACGGATCCTATGACCCTTCCAATCCCAGTATGCAACCGATCACCCAATCCGGGTACTCTTACTGGGATCTGAATGCAGGTTTGTCTTTCAGCAGTACCATCCATAAAAACACGAATTATTACATCGCAGTGGGAATGACCCATGTGACCAATCCCACCATCCATTCGGTTACCGGCAATGTGGATGATGCTTTGAAGCCCAGGATTTCATTTAATGCCGGCATCAATGCACCCTCCGGTGAAAAAGGGCATATTATGGCTTTCACCGATTATTTCTCTCAAAACGGTAACCGGCAGTTATTGAGTGGCCTGTTATATGGGATCAACCTGATTGAATATGACAATGGTGATCCGGATATCCTGTACATAGGCAGTTTTATGCGTTGGGGAGATGCTCTGATACCGGTGGTAAAACTGGGTTTTAATCATTTTAGCGTGGGGGTGAGTTATGACATCAATATCTCCAAGCTAAAAGTGGTGTCAAACTGGAGAGGAGGGTTGGAATTGTCGCTGGTTTACCATGATTTTCTAAAAATCAGGAACTCTACACTGGATAAATTGCGTTGTACAAGGTTTTAGATCCCGGATATGTTCATATTATTAGCAATGAGTATATTAATCTTCCCAGGCTATTCCGATTAGCGCAATTTGACCAGAAACGGCAAATAACTGCAAGAATTTATTATTTTTATTTTATTTATATATTATTATATTAATTTATAATTTATTGATCATTAATTATTATAATTTTTAATTACTACCCATAATCATCTTTTTTATCAAAAGTGCAGCATCAGGCAACATAATCCTGTCAATAGCTGTTTATTAATGTTCCTTTAATCTTACATTGCGCCCCCGCAATCACTAAAAAACTGAATTATGAGAAAATTAGTCACAATGTTATTGTGCGTAGTCTTCGCTATTACTCAAACAGTAGCCCAGACACGTACGATAAAAGGAAAGGTTACCGATGCAAAAAGTAACCCCGTTTCCAATGCCTCTGTAGTTGTGAAAGGTTCTACTACCGGTACAACAACGGATGCCAACGGAGATTTTTCGATTAATGTCCCAGCCACTGCAAAATCGCTGGTGATATCTTCCCTCAACTTTACCAGCCAGGAAGTAGTTATTGGTAAGAACACAACAATTGCCGTTTCTCTGGTATCTACCGCCCAGGACCTTCAGGAAGTGGTTGTGGTAGGTTATGGTACGCAAAAGAAGGCCAACGTGACCGGCTCCATTGCTACCGTAAAAGCGGCAGACATTGAAAGCCTGCCTTTTTCTTCTGTTGATAAGGCCCTCCAGGGTAAAGTAGCCGGTTTACAATCCGTTGCTACTTCCGGACAGCCGGGTGCATCCCAGAACATCATTATCCGTGGTATCAGTTCCATCAATGGTAGCAGTAACCCTTTATGGGTGATCGATGGTGTGCCTGTGAATATCGGTGATGCATCTCGTCTGCAAACCACTGCCAACCTCTTAAGTACCCTGAACCCAAATGATATTGAAAGCATTTCCGTATTGAAAGATGCCGCTTCTCAGTCAATCTATGGTAGCCGCGCTGCCAACGGGGTTATCGTGGTAACCACTAAAAAAGGTAGAAGTGGTAAAACCAAGTTCCGTTTTGATACAGAAGTAGGACAGAGTGATCTGGCTTACCAGAATTCAAAATACCGTCCTTTAAATGCACAGCAATACCTGGATATTACCCAGGAAGGTCTGGTAAACCTGGGTGTTTCTCAGGCTACCATTGATGGTACCCTGACAGCTTTGGGTAAGGGTAATGGCACCGATTTCAGCTGGTATGACAATGTAACCAGAAAAGGTTCCCAGCAACAATACAACGTTAGTGCGGAAGGTGGTAATGAAAAAACACAGTTCTTTATTTCCGGTGGACATTTCTACCAGGAAGGAACCACCATCAACTCTCAGTTGAGCAGAAACAACGGTAACGTTCGTATCACCAATAAAGCAACTGACAAATTAACCCTCGGTTTCAACCTGAACGGTGGTGTGGTTAATCAGCGTGCTCCTCTGGCAGGTGGTGCTTTTGGTAACCCGGTTCTGTCTTCTTATTTCTTATTGCCCACACACTCTGCTTATAATGCGGATGGCTCGTTCAACCTGACTTCTGCTAATCTGGGTGGTTTACACAATACCATCGCTTTGGCACAATTGGATAAGCGTTTCCTGTCTCAAACCAGTTTAAGGGGTAGTGTGAATGCAGAATACAAGATCCTCGATAACCTGAAGTTTAGGACCAATTATGGTGTGGATTACAATACACTGGAAGAAAATCAGTACAACAACCCATTACATGGTGATGGTGCTGCTTCTAACGGTAGAGCTTTTGCCTATTATACCCGTTATTTCAACTGGGTATGGACCAATACACTGGACTTACAGCAGAACCTGACACGCAATGGTGATCTTTCCATGAATGCACAGGTTGGTTACGAGTCTCAGAAATCTCAGGGCTATTTCAGTTCATTGAGGGCTGATCAGTTTCCGCCCACCACTGCACTGACTTACCCTGCTTCCGGAGCAAGTCCGATCACAGCTAACGCCAGCATTACTGAATACTCATTCGTATCCCAGTTTGCAACCGCCAACTTTAACTACCAGAATCGTTTTGTGGTATCCGGTAGCTATCGTCGTGACGGATCTTCCAAATTCAGTGCAAGCAGTAAATATGGTAATTTCTGGTCTGTAGGAGCAACCTGGAATGTTGATAAGGAGAAATTCATGGAGAATGTGAATTTCATTTCTCAGTTGAAGCTTCGTTCCTCTTATGGTGTTAACGGTAGCAATACAGCGATCGGTAACTATGACGCCCTGCCTTTATACGGTTATGGCGCCAACTACAACCAGTTACCGGGTAGTTTCCCTTCAAACGTAGGTAACCCTACCCTGACCTGGGAGCTGAACAAACCCTTTAACGTAGGTATTGATGTAAGTATTCTGAAAAACCGGATCAACTTAACAGCTGATTGGTATACCAGAACTTCACAGAACCTGTTATTGGCTGTGCCGCTTTCTCTGACCAGTGGTTTCGGAACCGCTACCAAAAATATCGGTACCATCAAGAACCAGGGTATCGAGATTGCCCTGAACATTGTTCCCGTTCAAACCAAGGATGTACGCTGGGATGTTGATTTCAACTTCGCCAATAACAAGAATACCGTGGTGTCTTTGCCCAATGGTGCTGACATTAACAATGGTAACCTGATCATCAGACAGGGTGTTGCATTGAACACTTTCTTCTTAAGAGAATATGCGGGTGTTGATCCTGCCAATGGTGATCCATTATGGTACCAGGATAATGCACATGGTACTATCAAGAATGTATATCCTACTTCAGCAGCCAGGATCCTGGCTGGTAATGCACAACCTAAATATTTTGGTTCTTTGAGCAACACGGTTACCTTCAAGAACTTCACTTTTAGCGCACAGTTGTATTACAACTTCGGTAATTATGTGTATGATACCTGGGCTGGTTATTACCTGGGTGCCGGTTTCGGTGCTACCTTTAACAAAGTTACCCGGGTGTTAGACCGCTGGCAGAAACCTGGTGATATCACCGATATCCCTAAATACATCTACAATGGAAACAAAGGCTTCCAGAGTGGTTCAACCATGTACCTGAGCAAAGGAGATTTTGTCAGACTGCGTGATATCCAGATCGGATACAACCTGCCAAAAAACCTGTTGGCAAAAGCTGGTATCACTTCTGCTAATTTTTATGTAAGAGGTACCAACCTGTTTACATGGGTGAAAGACAAGAATCTATCTTTCGATCCTGAGCAGGGAACAAACAGTGCAACCAACCTGAATGTTTTCATCCCTAAAACTGTAACTGTAGGTCTGAACCTTGCATTCTAATACAGTTTAATAAAACCTTCAATTATGAGTAAAATATATCAATACAAACTGTTGCTGGTAATAGTGTTATTGGCAACAATGTCTTCCTGTAAAAAGTCTTTTATTGAACTGAGCCCTTCCACATCCTTAACACCTGACCAGGCGTTGGCAACGGAAGCGGATCTGCAGGTTGCACTTCGCGGAGCCTATTCCGGTTTACGTGGAACCGATTTTTACGGAAGAACCTTACCCGTACTGGGTGATATCATGGCAGACAACTGTTACCAGTCTGCGGTGAACACCAACCGTTATACCGTGTATAATGATTACAGTGCCACCAAAGGAGCAACTTCAGGTGATGGTAATGCAAATGGTATGTGGTCAATCGGTTATTCTGTAATTCTTCGGTGTAACAACATCATCAACTCTACCGTAGCCTCTACACCCAACGTGGATGAATACAAGGGAGAAGCATATGCCATCAGGGCACTGTGTTATTTCAACCTGGTTCGTTATTTCGCAAAACCTTATACGGATGATCCTTCAGCCCTGGGCGTACCGGTTATTACTGTTTACAACCCGGATCTGAAACCAGCACGTAACAAGGTTTCTGAAGTATATGCACAGATGATCGATGACCTGAACAAGGCTTATTCCCTGATGACAAAATACACGAACTCATCACAATTCAGCAAGTATGCTGCCAAAGCCCTTCAGGCAAAAGTTTACCTGACCATGGGTGACAAAGCCAATGCAAAAACTGCTGCTCTGGATGTGATCAACAATAGCGGTTTCACCACTTTGACAACAGCTAACCACGCCGGTTACTGGACTGCAGTTGCTCCCAGAACCGATAAACTGGAAACCCTGTTTGAAGTTTCTTCTGATGCAACCAGCAATAACTCCTTTGATGAGTTAGCATACATCTACAGCCAGTTGGGTAACTACGGTGACCTGCTTTGCTCTGATGATACCTATGCATTGTTTGAGGCAACCGATGTTCGTAAAAACCTGTATTATACCGGAACCAGGGGTGGTGTGCCTGCGGTGTTTGTCAACAAATACCCAACTTACAACCCTGATCCGAGTGACAGAAAACCTTTACGTATGAGTGAGGTTTACCTGATTGCTGCAGAAGCTTCCCTGCCTACCAATGAAGCAGATGCAAAAACCTATGTAAACTTTATCACCAGCAGAAGAGGCGCATCTGCGATCACTTCTACCGGTTCCCAGTTGTTCGAAGACATCATTACCGAAAGAAGAAAAGAACTGGCATTCGAAGGTGACAGGTACCTGGATCTTCAGCGTTTAAAACGTGATATCGTTCGTAGCGCTAACTATCTGCCTACTTCCAGAACCGTTCCCTACTCAATCTTCAGAAGGATATTGCCCATACCGCAAAATGAAATAGATGCGAATCCGGCTATAGCCACACAGCAGAATCCTGGTTATTAATCTCTGATTGATGATCTCGTAAACATACAGGAAGGCCACCCCAGGGTGGCCTTCTTTTTTTAACAAGATTGCCGGCAGCTAGCGGGAAAACAGCTTTATATTTGAAAGAGAAAACCTAAATAGTTTTGTATGAAAAAATATATCTGCCTGTTCGGAGTGCTGGGATTCCTGTCTTTTGCCCAGGCTCAGAATGTATATTCCTTACAGGACCCCGTTACCTCCCGTAGTTTCAGCACTTCCAAATATTCCGATATACGGGGCACCCCCTTCCTGGTTGACAAATGGATCAACGGATCGGTAACCACCACCAAGGGAACCTATGCAAGCCTGGAACTCAAGTATAATGTGTACGACAATACCCTGGTTTTTAACAAAGACGAAGAGTCTTATGAGATGATCGATGATATCCTCAGTTTTACACTGAAACCCAAGGCAAATGAACCATCCGGATTCCTTGTGTTTAAAAAAGGCATTTCCGGTGCCGATATCAGACCCGGTCAATTTGTGCAGGTTTTGGCAGAAGGCAACATAAACCTGTACAAACTACCCGTTAAACAGGTATCTGAAATGAGTGAGGTTAATGCAGGTGTGGTGCAAACCTTTACCAATAATGCCAAGTATTATATCGGCAAAACAGGTCAGTTGCATTTCATCAAAATGAACAAGGAGGAAGTGCTGAATGCCATGCAAGACAAACAATCGCAGATAGAATCCTTTATAAGGGAAAAAAAGCTTTCCCTGCGAAAAGAAGGGGATGTGATCGATTTGATTACTTACTACAATAGTTTATAATACCGATGCCCATAAAAAAAGCGTGGTCTGATGATCACGCCTTTTCTTATTCATTGGTCATTGGGTTATTGTAAAACCTCTGCAAGCTTATTTTCCAGATCTTCTCCGCGTAGACTGGTGGCGATGATCTTTCCCTGCGGATCGATCAAAACATTGAAAGGGATACCATCAAACTGGTATAGCGGAACCATGCTGCTTTCCCATTGCTTCAGGTCGCTTACCTGTTTCCAGTTCAGGTTATCATCCTTTATGGCTTTCACCCAGGCGTCCTTATCCGAATCCAGCGATACACCCAGTATGGTAAAATTCTTATCTTTGAACTGGTTATAAGCCCTTACCACATTGGGGTTTTCTTTCCTGCAGGGACCACACCAGCTGGCCCAGAAATCCACCAATACATATTTACCCCGAAGACTGCTGAGTTTAAAGGCATTGCCATTTACATCCGGTAAATCAATCTCCGGTGCTTGTTGATTTAGCAACGCATAAGAAGGCGTTGCTGGTTTTTGTTGAACGGTTAACAGGCTTTTGATCTTGGCCAATCCGCTGTGTTCCTTGAATTTATCTGCCGAAGCCGTTGCCAAAGCCAGTACATCTTCCTGTTTCATGGTACGGGATGCCATGCCCAAAGCATAGTAACGCGCAGCAGGACTGTTCGACTGATTGATAAAATCCTTTACCATGGCATTCATCGCCTTGATCTCATTGTCGCGTTTTGTGCGAAAGATATTGAGTATACTGTCTGATGCATTTTCCTTTTGCAGGGTATCCAGTTTCATAAACGTGAGATACAGTGTGGAATCGTTGGTACGGTATTTTTCAAATAAGGTATGCAGGCTTTCGCTGGCTGGCGAGTTTTCAAGTTTGTAAAACCGGTAATTGTCAACATCCAGCTTCAGTTTGATGCTTTTGTTGTCGTTGACGATCAATACATCCGGACCGTTTTCGATAACCACCCTGTACAATCCCTCTTCCTTGCCGATGCCCCGCAGTTCAAACATGCCCTTGTCTTTCAGGGTAACCGAATCGAGAACGATGGGTTGCTGCTCGGCAAAGGGCAGTTCCTGAAGGAATACTTTCTGTCCGTTCGCATGCTCGATCTGTCCGCTGACCGTAAATGCGCCGTATTTTTTTTCCTGACAGGCAGCCAGTAAAACAACTGCGCTGAGTAGTACAATAATTTTTTTCATTTTTTATTTATGTTTAAACAGGTTCGGGAAAATGATGGATATTCATTTGGCC
>JAGWTX010000607.1 GCA_028875955.1 Bacteroidota bacterium
ACCCAGTTGTGACCATCTTTTGCAATCAGCGATTCAGCATCTTCCGGCCCCTGCATTCCCGCTTCATAATTGGGAAAGTTTACGGATGGATTCGTTTCCCATGAATGGATGATGGGCATCAACACCTTCCAGGCGGCTTCCACCTGATCGGATCGCATAAACAGGGTTGAATCTCCCTCCATAATATCCAACAACAAGGTTTCATACGCTTCCGGGGTTCCTGATGTGTAGGAATCGTTGTAATTGAAAGTCATGTCAACCGGATAAAGGATCATTTTAAGGCCCGGGCGTTTCGCCTGAAACCGGATGCGTATACCCATTTGGGGTTGTATATTCAAAATAAGCCGGTTGGGTTGCCAGTTACCCGATGCTTCTAGTGGAAAAGACTGATGAGGAACCGGTTTAAACTGGATGGTTATGGCAGAAATCGTTTCATTCAAACGTTTACCCGTACGCAGGTAAATGGGCACACCCTGCCATCTCCAATTATCGATAAATAATTTGATGGCGGCGAAGGTTTCTTTGGGAGAATCCTTGCTTACATCCGGTTCCTGTCTGTACCCGACAACTTTTTTCCCTTCTATCCAGCCTGCACCGTATTGTCCGCGAACCGCATATTGGTAAACCTCATCCGGATGGATCGATCGTAAGGCATTCAATACATCCACTTTTTTATTCCGGATTTCATCTGCTTCAAAAGAAACAGGTGGTTCCATGGCAATCAAACAAAGCAATTGAAACAGGTGATTCTGGATCATATCCCGAAGGGCACCGGCGGTTTCATAATAATTCCCCCGATTCTCCACTCCCAGTTGTTCAGATACGGTAATCTGGATATTGTCGATATAATTCCGGTTCCAGATGGGTTCGAACAATGCATTGGCAAACCGAAATGCCAGAATATTTTGTACGGTCTCTTTACCCAGGTAATGATCGATCCGGTAAATCTGGGATTCGTCAAAAATACTGTGCAATAGGTCGTTCAGGTGTTTGGCACTATCAAGATCATGCCCAAAAGGTTTTTCAATGATGATACGGCTTTTCAATTTATTTTTTGCCAGACCCGACTTACTTATTTTCACGGCAATTTCCTCAAAAGAATTGGGCGGAACTGCCAGGTAGAAAATACGGTTGACAGTTACCTTTTTTTCTTTTTCGAAATTTGTGATCATTTTTTCAATACCCGTATAAGTAGCCATCTTGTTAAACTCGCCTGTATGATACATCAGGCATTTGGCAAATGCATCCCATTCGGCTTTTTTCGACTTACCCCGTCTGGAGAACTTATCAACACCTTCATGCATCCGTTTTTTAAATGCCAGGTCTGACATGGGTTTTCGGCTAACTCCGATTACGGAAAAATCCTCCGGTATCCATTTGTCGATGTATAGGTTATAAATGGCCGGTATCAGTTTGCGCCAGGTCAGGTCCCCTGTTGCGCCAAGGATGATTATGATGGTAGGTTCAAACTTTTTTGCTAATTCCATTGATCTGTGTTTTTAATTCCATTGTGTATGAAAAATACCGTCCCGGTCATTCCGCTGATAGGTATGGGCGCCAAAAAAATCACGCTGGGCCTGTAGTAAATTTGCAGGAAGCCATTCACTCCGGTAACTATCAAAATAAGCCAGTGACGCCATCATTGCCGGTACCGGCAAGCCGGTCTGCGCCCCGATCTGAACAATTTTGCGAATACCGTTTTGTGATTCCATCAATTGTTGCGCCAGTTGTTTGTCCAATAAAAGATTTGACAAACCGGGTTCATTGTTATACGCTGTATAGATCGTATCCAATAATGTGGAGCGAATGATACAGCCTCCCCGCCAGATCTTTGCAATTTTCCCTGGCATTAATTGGTATTGATATTCTTTTGACGCACGGTATAACAAAGCGAATCCCTGGGCATAAGTAGTGATCATGGAAAAATATAGCGCTTCTTCCAGCCATAGAACCAAATCATATTTTTCAACCGTATAATGTGTCCCCGGACCTTTCAACAATGCTGAAGCAGATTCACGTTCTTTTTTACAGGCCGACAAATCCCGAATCGCAACGGCCATATCGATTACAGGAA
>JAGWTX010000034.1 GCA_028875955.1 Bacteroidota bacterium
AGGGTACAGACAGGTGTTTGACAACTCCAGCCAGACAAATAGTCTAAAAGGCAAACGACTCTTATTAAATACGGTTTTCCCCTTACCCAATCAGACTGCCGAACCCCGTTCGCATTTTCTCATGTTGGGTTATGATGAATTGTATGCTGTGCAATATTTCGAGCAGAATCTGAAACCCTGGTGGAAGAACAAACCCGGCGCCTCGATTGAAAAAGAATTACAGGATGCCGCAAAGGATTATACCCGTATCCGCAAGGCTTGCGATTCTGCTGACCGGCAGGTTTACCAGGCAGCAATGCTTTCCGGAGGCGAAGCGTATGCCCGTTTATGCGTATTGAGTTACCGGCAATCCATTGCCGCCCATAGCCTGGAGAAAAGTCCTTCCGGTGACATCCTCTTTTTATCCAAAGAAAATTTTAGTAACGGATCGATCAATACGGTGGATGTCACCTATCCTTCCGCACCCCTGTTTCTGGCCTATCAACCGGAATTGTTAAAAGGAATGTTGAATGGGATCTTTTATTATTCTGAAAGCGGAAAATGGACCAAACCTTTTGCGGCACATGACCTGGGCACCTATCCGATTGCAAATGGTCAAACTTATGGACAGGATATGCCGGTGGAGGAATGCGGAAATATGCTGATTCTGACAGCCGCGATTGCAAAGGCGGAAAAAAAGGCTGACTATGCTGCCAGGCATTGGGAAACCCTGACTGTATGGGCAAAATATCTTGCCAAAGAAGGATTTGATCCGGCCAATCAATTGTGTACGGATGATTTTGCCGGCCACCTCGCAAGGAATGCAAATCTTTCCATCAAGGCAATCGTGGCCCTGGGTGGTTATGCAATGCTGGCAGAGAAACTGGGTAAACAGGAGATTGCCACCGAATACCGGAACATGGCAAAAAATATGGCAGTAAAATGGATGCAGATGGATGATGCAGGGGATCATTATGCACTCACTTTTGATAACAAGGACAGCTGGAGCCAGAAATATAATTTGGTTTGGGATAAGCTGTTGGGTTTACAACTTTTCCCCCAATCCGTATATGACCGGGAGATTGCCTATTATCTGACCAAACAGAATGCATTCGGACTGCCGCTGGATAGCCGGAAAACCTATACCAAATCAGACTGGATCATGTGGACGGCAACCCTGGCTTCCCGTCAAAAAGACTTCACAGCCCTGGTGGCACCCTTGTGGAAATATGCTTCGGAAACACCCACCCGTGTCCCCTTAAGTGATTGGCATGAAACCCTGGATGGGAAACAGGTTGGCTTTCAGGCAAGAAGCGTTGTAGGGGGATATTTTATCAAATTGCTGGAGGCAAAATGGAAAAAATAAGATGGCAGTTTGTGTAAGCGAACACCACATTTCTGTTAAAAGATAAAATGAATGGGATATCATCGATATCCCATTTTTTATGGATAGCTGCACGTCATCCAGGTTTTAACATTTTCTTGATAACATCCAGTCCTGTTTTTGTATCTAACCTGCTGTAACGCTCTTGTTACTTTTAAAATATAGAAGCCGACGAAGAATTCTACACAATTGTTATTGATGAATTAGAAAAGGTAGTTATACCGGCAACTGAATTCCCTACTGAAACTGGATGTTAGATAACCGCAGCGTAATTCGCAGGGAAAGGAATGCCATGTATAGCTCCTTAATCAGAATAATGGGAACTGATCTATGCATACAATAGTGGGATTCATACAGGTATTGTTAATGCTCACCCAGTCCAGGCTGATGCCTGATCTGCAGGGTTGGTTTGAGACGAAGGCTGTAAAAGAGAAACAGCTCTGTATACCCGAGGGGTTCCATCCCGGTACGGTAAATAAAAAGGGTGTTCATTTTTTCGCCCTTATTCCTGAGAAAAAATTTAAGATTTCTCCCCGGTTATCATATGTAAAACCGTAAGGCCTGTTCATCGTAAATGCACAGTTTACAAAAGCCTCCCCGGTCTTTTGTGAAAAAAAACGTTACCTGGTTTTCTGCCAGTTAAAAACAGAAGGCTAACAAAAGTTTTTTCAAAAACGAATTTTCAAATAAATCAACCAAGTAACCAACCGAAAAAACATGATAATGAAAAAACAATCGATCTCTATATATGCCTATGGCATTTTCGCAACCATACTGATGCTGGGTGTCAGCTCCTGTAAAAAAGACTTATCAGGCAGCAATGGAGTCAATCTGACAACCGCACCGCTTACAACAGCTACGTCATCAACCATTGCTGTGGCAACCAACGGAACAGCAACCAACGGTGGAACGGCAACCGATTCTGTATATGTGATCAGTCCCTGTGAACGGGGTCAACACCGGGATTCGGTAGCGGCAGCAGATTTATCAGCCACCATCCAATCCTATCTGACCACAAACTACAGTGGCTATAGTTTCGTAAAGGCTTTCGCCGTGAAGGATACAACCGGAACCATACATTCCTATGTGGTGATCATCAACTATAACGGGAAACCGGTTGCATTGAAATTTGCGGCAGATGGTACTTTTATAAAAGTACTGGAACAGCGTGAAAAAGGCGATCTGGATGGGGATGGCTGGCACAGGGGCGGACGGTTTGAGTGCAGAGACGGTCAGCACAGAGATACCATTGCCCTGAATTTATTACCAACAACCATCCTAACCTATTTCAATATAAATTATGCAGCAGACACGCTGGTAAGGGCCTTTAAAACGTCGGATAGCAGTTATCTGGTGATTTCAAAAAACAATGGCGTTTTTGCCAACCTGTTTACCAGCACCGGTGTATTTGTAAAGCGTGTTGCATTACCCACACCCGGAACAGCAAAAGCGGTTCTGGCTGAAGCCAGTCTTCCTTCAACTGCCATAAATTATCTGACCACAACCTATCCTAACTATGTATTGGATAAAGCCTTTAGTGTAACCGTAAGCGGTACGTTAAAGGGGTATATAGCAGTGATCAATGCCAATAACACCCGATACTGTGTGGCTTTTGATGCGGGCGGTAATTTTGTGGCAGCGAAAACCATCTGGTAATCACAAAACAGGTTGGGATTACATAATTTTCATGGGAAGCAGGTCTATTGACCTGCTTTCTTATATTGCAACAGTTTCAATAAGATGAATCCCCGGTCGAAAAGCGGGGATGGCTGTCCTTTTAATCAGATTCGGTATGTATAAACCCAAACCCGGCATAGACATCATTGGTAAGATCCTGGATGCATTGTATGCACATAATCCGGATGCATTATTTGTCATGAGCCTGATGCATCAGTATGAGGAACGGGGGAGTTTGAGCAAAAAGCAATTACAGGGCCTTTTGTCAAAAGCGCAAAAGGTACCCGGGATCTCAACCAGCTGGCTGGGAACGCTGGAAGCGATTATCCTAAAAATGCCCAACCGGTACAAGTCTGTGGAACCGATAAAGAAAACGCCTGTTTACCAGCAAGATGAGGAATTGGGTCAATTGATGCAAGCTATTTTGAAACGGTATCCGCAGCATAAACGGGTACTTTTTTTAAAAGCCCGCTATGACAATCATGAACCACTGAGCATTGAAGAGCAAAAAGAACTGAAAAAATTTATAAAACTTTTGAAAATTCAGTTGTAAGCCTTTGCTAATGATTGAAGGCCATTTCAGATGTCAACGGATGGAAAGGTTGGAAAATAGCCGGATTAGTTATAATATGCAGTAAATTAATGCAAGTGGAAGTATAGGCTATTTGTGTTATTTTTTACCCCCAAAACTGTATAAATGCACCCCTGCAAGATACTGATCGTTGAAGACGAGTCTTTGGTTGCTATGGATATGATTGATATGCTGACAAGACAGGGGTATGAAATGATGCCTTATGCAATGGGATATACAGAAGCAATTTCTCTTTTAGAAAAAGAAACGCCGGATATCATATTGATAGACATTAACCTGAGTGGGCATAAAACAGGGATTCAATTGGCGCATCTGATCGCAGAGCAATACCAGATACCATTTATTTTTACCACTTCTCATTCAGACCGGCAAACCGTTACTGAAGCGGCTGCAACAATGCCCAGTGGTTACCTGCTAAAGCCATTTAATGGGGAGGATTTGTTCACGTCCATAGAAGTGGCGCTTGCAAATTTTGCGAATAGAGCCTGTTTGCCGGTTGCCATATCATCCGGGTTACTAATCAATGAAAGCATTTTTGTCAAGACGGAGAAAAATTTCATTAAAGTAAAAGTGGATGAAATTTTATGGCTGGAGGCAGATCACAATTATCTCAATATTATACTGGATAACGGCAAACACATGATCAGATCCAGTTTTCAGGAGATTATGCAGCGTTTGCCCAAAGAGCAATTTATACAAATCCATAAATCTTATATCATCAATAGCAAGTGCATTGATTCGTTTTCGCATACTGAGGTAGTTATTCAGCAAAAAACCCTGCCTTTGAGCAGAAATTATAAGGATAATTTCATTGCTAAGATCAACCGGGTACATTGAGCCGCAAGAAAGGAATGGCTGGATAGGTGAATCAAGGGAATAAACCATTAATGAAACCCGGCTCATTGCAGGGGTCCGGAAACAATAAAAATGCTAACCACTCCTTCCATGCAGAACAGGTTTCAACGTTTATGGTATGTTATCATAGTGGGTAGTCTATTCTGTTTCCCATTTCACCGGGTTCGGGCACAATATCCTGTTGTTGACGTTCCAGCCGTCAGAGAGGAGATCAGGGAAGCAAAATTCGATAGTACGAGAGCCAGGTTATACTGCAAACTGGGATGGGCGTTACGATACAGCAATCATCTTGAATCTGAACAACTGGCGGATAAAGTCATCTTTATTTCTGACAGCACCCGGGATTTTCTTCGAATGGCGGATGCCTATAAAATAAAGGGTTTTGCCAGGGTGATAGATCAGGACCTGTTCGAAGCGCAGAATATGTATAAAAAGGGGATTGCATTCGCCCAAAAGGCAAAAAGCCCCGCTGATGAAGCGCATATACTTAGCCTGACTGCCGGGATGTATCAGGACAAGGGCGATTTTGATAAAGCCATTTTCTATTATCTGGAAGGCTTGGTTGTGGCCAAAAAAAGCGAAGACCCGGTTATGATGGCCACTTTGGCAAACAATCTGGCAGAAGCCTATTCAGATGCGGGTCGTCCTATCCAGTTTACGCTTCCTTATTATCAGGAAGCGCTGAAATATGAAACAGCCCTTGAAAACTGGCAATATGTTGCCATGATTTACGCCAATATTGCACAGGACTACCTCGAAGCGGGTAATCGTTCTGAAGCAGAACGATCTACGGTAGAGGCTATTCAATTTTTGTATAAGAGCCAAGAAAGATCCTATTTATTTGGTACGGTTTCTTCTACCATTGGTCAGGTTTATCTTGGACTCCATAAATATGCAAAAGCGGAAAAATATCTTTCTCAGGGTTATGATGTTTTAGACAATATAGGAACCAAGGATAATAAGCTCATACCGCTTTCTTCGCTCGCAAGAATGTTTTACGAGGTAAATAACCTGGAAAAAGCAGAGCAAACGGCTGAGCACTTACTCGTGCTGGCTCGGAATTATAAGACAAAATTGTTTCTGCGGGATGGCTATAAGGTATTGTCGGATATAGCAAGACAAAGAAAACAACCGGAACGGGCATTACAGTATTTCGAACTATATAAAAACTGGAACGACAGCCTGTACAATGAAAGAAGGGATAAGAGTATTGAAAATGTTGAGAGCAGGCTCCAGTTAAACCTGAAAGAGCTGGGGATAAAATATGAAGTGGAAAAGAAAATGTTGGAAAACCAACAATTAAAACAATCCAATATCGGTTTACAGAACAAATCCCTTGTGGCCATTATACTTTCGATCCTGTTTTTAGTAATGGGTCTGGTACTGTTATCAGCGAATCGTGCAAAGGGGAAAAGAAACCTGTTGCTGGAAAACCAAAAGCTGATCATTGAAAAGCAATCTCAGGAAAAGGACACTTTGATCCGTGAGATCAACCACCGGGTGAAAAACAACCTGCAGGTTATTTCCAGCCTGTTGAACCTGCAGGCAAACTCTTTGCAGGACTCCAAGGCAACGGAAGCGTTAAGAGATAGTTATGAACGAATAAAAGCCATATCTCTCATACACCAGAAATTATATGGGTTTGAAGAAACGGCTTCAATCCCTTTGAAGGAATATATACTGGCGCTTTTCTCAGACCTGAAAATGGTTTATGCGGCCACAAACATTGATTTGATCTGCAATACCGAACCTGAAAACGTATCATTGGACGTAGAGTCTGCCGTTCCGCTTGGGCTCATTTTAAATGAAATCATCACCAATGCCCTCAAATACGCGTATCCTGAAAAGCGAGCCGGGATTTTACATATACATTTCAGGGAACTGGCAAATGAAACCTATGCCCTGGAGGTAAAAGATGATGGAGTTGGTTTGCCCGAGAACTTTGATCCCGAGCTGTCTGCATCTCTGGGATTCCGTATCATCCGGGAGTTGAGCCGTCAATTGGCGGGAACATATCAATATAGTTCCGATGCAACCGGCACACTGTTCAGGCTCAGCTTTCCGAACAACTCCTCCAGAAAATTAATAAGTTAAGTTGCCTCTGAATTTTCAAAGACAAAGTTTTATTTTTCAGATACTCCTTCATTTTAATAAGGTAGGTACATGATGTGGGGGTCTCGGGTTCACCCACAAATGCAGTTCTGGCGTTTATACGAAGTGCCCTTCTTCAATTCAAGATAACAGACCGGTGAATTCGTTTAAACTGTTGACCGGTTAACTTCGTTTCCATCCATTCATGCGGGTACGGGATCAAGATCTGCTGTTTGGAACTGTCGTTAAGGAAACAAGTATCTTTATCACAAATAAATGGGGTAGCAATGGATCTAAAGATAAAAGACCAGCTTTTTGTTGTTTGTGGTGCCAGTTCCGGTTTTGGAAAGGCTATCGCACTGGCATTGGTACAGGAAGGTGCGAACCTGATTGCAGTGGCCAGACGCGAGGAAAAACTGCATGAACTTCAATTGTCGGCACCGGGTCAGGTGGAAACCCTCGCGGGTGATATTATGGATCCGGATGTGCAGTTCCTGCTGAAAGAAATGGTTGGCCAACGGCAATTACACGGAATCCTCATCAATGCAGGAGGCCCCCCTGCCAAAACCGTTCTGGAAACAACATTGGAAGATTGGGATAGGGCTTATCAATCTATTTTACGCTGGAAGCTGGCGATTACCCAGCTTTTTGTGCCGGATATGATGACACATCACTATGGCCGTCTGCTCTTTATTGAAAGCTCCTCTGTAAAACAACCCCTCGAAAACCTGGTGTTGAGCAATTCTTTTCGGGTAGCGGTTGTTGGAATGGTTAAGACCCTTTCGCTGGAAATAGCCAAAACAGGCGTCACGCTCAATATTCTGGGCCCCGGTTCACACAATACCCCTGCTATTGACAGGATCTATACCAAAAAAAGTGAGCAAACGGGTCTGCCTTTTGACCAGGTAAAAGAAAATGCCATTGGTAATATACCCGTTGGCCGGTTGGGGGAAGCGGTTGAATTGGCAAGTCTCGCCGTATGGCTTCTGAGCCCTTTGAGTGGCTATATAACCGGTCAGACCATAACGGTAGATGGCGGACAGGTAAGATCCATGTTGTGAAACCGGGTATGTGTAAGGGGAATTCGTTAATCAGCCGTTTCTTCAGAAGCCGCATCATCTGCTTCTTTTGGCGTTACATTCTTCAGGCTGAGCTGAAATTTGGTATTCAGGGAAACAACATAGTGGTTACCCAGTAACAAAGGTTTGATATTGGCATCTTCCAGCATTACCTGCGCCAGGTCGGATGCCAGGGCGGAACCGCTGATGATATTGGCTACACGGCCCCTGGTAAATTCTATGGAAAATTTATAACCGGCTTTTCTGCCACTGCCGGCCCTTTCGAAATCAATACGATTCAGATCCAATACCTGATCCCCCTGCAAGGTTCTTTTTAATAAGATTTTGATAATGGGAAGGTATTTACTCCAGATCTGTGTATACATGTGTGTGGTTTGATTATGAGGGTTTACCGGCTTCCCATACTGTGGAAAACTACTGCAAAGGTGCATTATTTATGGCCGAAATACGAATTTGGTTTTTTCTGCTGTATAGAATATTGAAAAAACATCCTGCTGAACAAACTCAGCCATCTGAACTTTATCTTCGTGTTTATGACAAATATCGACAGTGTAATCCTTCAGCAGGCTATTGTTCATAAAGTGGGTAATCCCACCCGTGGTGAATCACTCCAACTTTCGGTACACCCCCTGACATTGAATGATGAACTTGTCAGAAGCATGCTCACAAAATATTTTCTGAGTCCTTTTAACGAACATGAACAGTACCGGTTTACCCATCTGAGCGACCTGGGCATGAATGAAGTGTACCAATATGTTTCCGGTTTGTTTGAAAAACCAGCCAACTTCACTGAACAAAGTGTGAAACTGGCCCAGTTCCTGTACAGTAAAAGCACCCATGCAAGGGTAAAAGAAGGGGAGCTTTATCTGGTTCACTTTACCAATGTTCCCTTCGGAACGGGTTATACAGACGCAATCGGCATATTTAAAAGCGAAACAAAGGAAACTTTTTTAAAGGTATTTCCTCATGGGGAGAGCTGGGAAGTAATTGCAGAAGACGGGATCAATATCAATAAACTGGATAAGGGCTGTCTGGTCTTTAAGGAAAACAAAGAGGAAGGGTTTGTTGTATGCGTGGTGGATCATACCAATAAACAAAACGATGCCCAGTACTGGGTCAATGATTTTTTACAGATAACCCGCTCTGCCAACAATTACCATTATACCGATGCAACCATGGGTATGTGCAAACTATTTATCAGTAATGAGCTGAATGAGAAGTTTGAAGTCAATAAAAGTGAACAGATCGATATGCTGAACCGGAGTATGGAATATTTCAGTACCCGCGAAGATTTCAAGATGCAGGAGTTTGCAGAAGAGGTTTTGCACCATCCGGAAGTGATCGACAGTTTTACCCGTTACAAACAAACCTATGAAGTGGCCAGACAGGTTACGATCGAGGATGAATTCGCGATCCACTTATCTGCCGTAAAAAAGCAAGAAAAATCCTTTAAATCGGTACTGAAACTGGATAAGAATTTTCATGTGTATATCCATGGCCGCCGCGACCTGATCGAAAGGGGTTATGATGAAATGAGCGGAAAACATTTTTACAAGCTCTTTTTTGATGAAGAGTCCTGATCAGAGCGCATCCAGTTCTTTCTGAAAATCATACTGGAGGTCTTCGTGCAGTTCGAGCAGGGCGGCTTTCGCTTTTTTTACCTGCATGGCATAGAGGTTTTGTAAAACCGGGCTCTTGGTATAGGGTATGCCCGAGCGGTTCAGTTTTGTACAGAAATGAAGCAGTAAAGCAGTCTCTACCTGTTTGGATCCGGCATATTTGATATACCTGGCGGTAATACGAAGGATCCTGCGGAGGCTTATTTTGGTCAAATAGAGACTGGCTTTGGGCAGTTCTGTAAAACCCTCGTCTATCAAATCTTTTACAGTTTTGATATAAGCTTCCTCATCATGCGCTTCAAACAGCAGATAGGTAAGCAGTTCCTTGTTCTCCTTTTTAAATTTCGCCAGACGCAGACAGAGATCCAGTAATTTCGACTGGGAGAGCGCCTGTAATTCCTGCTTGATTTCCTGGATGGAAGCCGTTTTCATGGGTGCAAGTTAATCGAATCGGATATTTTTATTCTCAGGAAGAAAATGATATCCGTTCTGTGCGAACATTTCAGCCAGATAGTATATTTACGAAAACCAGCTGTTCAGGTATGCCATACGATACGTCGGTTCCCCATCCCGAAATATTATTTGAACTCGTAACCGTTACGATGCCCTTTGGTAAATACAAGGGTCGTCTCTTATGCGATCTGCCCGATCATTACCTGGAATGGTTTCAAAGAGAAGGTTTCCCCAAAGGGAAACTGGGCATCCAGCTGGAAACCATGCATGTTATCAGTTTAAACGGACTGCGCTATTTACTGGATCCCCTGAAAAAACGATAAGACCGCCTGACTAAATTGTTGATCAGCCAAATGATTTTTTGTATATTCCCTATCCATTCACCAACCCGTTATCTGCCCTATGAAAACCAGCCGCCGATCCTTTATTCAGAAATCAGGTCTTTTTTTAGCCGGAGCCGGTTTGCTTTCTCCATCCCTCCGTGCCGCTTTCGATCCCGCAACGATTACGGGAATACAATTGTATTCTGTTCGGGATGATATGAAGCGTGATCCAAGGGCCACATTGGAAGCGTTGGCAAAAATGGGTTACAGGTATGTGGAGCATGCCAATTATAGTAACAGGAAATTTTATGGGTATCCTGCCGCATCTTTTAAGAAAATACTGGATGAGCTGGGTCTGAAAATGCTGAGTGGCCATACCGTAATGGGTAAGGATCATTGGGATGCAGGCCGAAAGGAGTTTACAGATTCCTGGAAACAAACAGTGGAAGATGCTGCCCTGGTTGGTCAGGAACTGGTCATCAGTCCCTGGCTGGATGAAAGTCTGCGCAAGACCTACGACGATATGCTGCGTTATATGGAAGTGTTTAATA
>JAGWTX010000608.1 GCA_028875955.1 Bacteroidota bacterium
GACTCCTTAAAGCAATTGATCAATAAGGGTCAGACAGTGCGGCATCTGCGTTTTTAATATGGTAAGAAAATGTTAAAGATGCGGCAGGGCAAATTCGAAAATGGATCAGTCCCTCCACAGAAATGGGAACAGGATGATGGCAAGCGCAATGACCATGATATCCAGCCCGATCAGCATAAAGACCATCTGCCACCAACCGCCCTGTATTACCGAAGAAAAAGCGGTTGAAGAGATTTTCATCAGCAACAGTAATTGCGGTATGATGATGGGGAAACCCATGATAGCCATTAAGGCGGCCTGTTGTTGTGCCTTTGCGGCAATGGCTGCCAGAAAAGTAAATACCAGGCTCAGACTGATGCCACCCAGGGAAGTGATAAACAGAAAGGTAAGTCCGTTCTCCAGCGGGTTGCCCAGCAAAAGTGTAAAGATGGCCAGACTCATCATGCTCATCACGATCATGAGCAGGGCATTGAAAAAAAGTTTGGCCAACACAAAATCCCTGGCCCCGGCTATCGAATAGAAATACAGCATCCTTCCCCTGTTCTCCTGGAGAAAACTCTTGGCCACTGCATTGATGCAGACAAACAGTTGGATCACCCAGAACAAACCGTTCCATACTTTATCCTCCGGCTGGTCCATAGACAGGTACACGACAAAAATGGTTGATGCCACATAAAGCAGGATGCCGTATAAGGTATACTGCTGACGGGTTTCCAGTAACAGGTCCTTTCGCATCAGGGAAAGGATGGGACTATGCTTTTTCATGGGCACATTTTCTGCAACGGGGTTCATAGGTTTCTTTTTCTCCCAGCAATACCTGTCCCCCTTCATTGGATTTGCGGTAAGAGACATTGGCGATATTGCCACAACGCATACAGATCGCATGTAACTTGGTGATGAAGTCGGCGATGGAAAGCAGATAGGGCATCTGGCCAAATGGTTTACCCATATAGTCCATATCCAGACCCGCCACAATAACCCTTACGCCACGAAGCGCCAGTACTTCACATACATGTATGATCTGGTCGTCAAAAAACTGCGCTTCATCGATCCCCACCACATCCACACCTTCCGTAAGCAGTAAGATGGTTTGTGAATTGTCTACAGGCGTAGAAGGTATGGAATTGGCATCATGGCTTACCACATCGTTTTCATCGTACCTGGTATCGATGGCCGGTTTGAAGATCTCCACTTTGAGGTTTGCGATCCGGGCTCTTTTCAGCCTTCTGATCAGTTCTTCGGTTTTGCCGCTGAACATGCTGCCACAGATCACTTCGATCCAACCCCTTCTTTCGCCTGATATATTCGGTTCAATAAACATGGTATATACTAAATTATGCCGGAAAACGTTTGTAACTTTAAACCGATCTCCATTGCTTGGTAACCCCCAAATGTATTACATCCCATGGAAAGAGCAGGCACCCTTATCAACAAACTCAAGGAACAATACGATCAGCAGGCTTCTGCTGAAAAACTGGCAATTACCGCACAAATGCTGCTTGTCGAACTTCAACAAACGATAAACCCTCAATCGGGTTCTTCCCATATTTCTGTAGTACTTCCCAAAGTCAGGATGCAGCAGGATATATCCGCAACAGAACCCCAAAAGTCAAAGCCGGTTGAACCTGCAGCTGTCAGCAGGCAGGAAGAGCCCTATCTTCATCCGGATCAATTAGATCCCGCAGCGGAAGAAATTCCCACATTGGCGCATCAGACTGTTGCGATGCCGGAAAGGAAGCCGGATCTGAAAACAGAAACCATACAAACAGCCCAATCCAGGGTCATGGAATTTAATTCCATATTGGCCAATCAAGCAGAAAGCCTGAATGAAAGACTCAGGGAAAACAGGGTGGAAGTCGCCAGCACTTTACAGGAGACACCCATCCGTGACCTGAAAAAAGCCATTGGTCTGAATGACCGGTTCCTGTTTGTGAATGAACTGTTCCGCGGGGATGAGAATATGTATGAAAGAAGCCTGAAGACCATCAATGGATTTACCATTTATCCCGAAGCGGAATATTGGATACAAAGGGAATTGAAAGTCAAATTGGGCTGGACAGA
>JAGWTX010000609.1 GCA_028875955.1 Bacteroidota bacterium
CTACGCTTCGATTTGGTCTTTGGGTTAGTCTTTTACGCAATAAAAGTAGTTCGATGCAAAAGGATAAACGTAAATCAATCGAAACCTAAAAACCAATAACCAATAACAACCCCAAACCCCAAACTCCAAACCCCAAACCCCAAACCTCAAACCAATACCCACAAATATCTATCCAATCCACTACTTTTACCCCATGTACCCGGATGATTTTTTGGAAAAGAAACTGAATACCCGCAAACAGGACAATGCATTCAGGCATTTATCGCTGCCGGAGGGGAAAATAGATTTCTGTTCGAATGATTACCTGGGGATCGTGTATCATACAAAACTTTTGCCCGGAACCGGCCAGCTGGCATCGGGTTCCACGGGGTCAAGGCTTTTATCCGGTAATTATCCATTGATAGAAGAAACCGAAAAAAAGATTGCCGCGTTTCATCATGCGGAATCCGGGCTCCTGTTTAATTCGGGGTATGATGCCAACCTGGGTCTTTTGTCTTCGGTTCCGCAAAAAGGGGATACGATTCTCTATGATCAGCTGGTTCATGCATCCATCCGTGACGGGATCCGGTTATCCTTTGCCAGGCATTTTTCTTTTGCACACAATGATATGGCTGACCTGGAAACAAAACTCCGGCAGTCCACGGGTACCTTATTCATTGTCACCGAGTCTGTATTCAGTATGGACGGGGATCTTTGTCCCCTGGCTGATCTGGTCAGGATCGCGGCTAAATACCAGGCCCACCTGATCATTGATGAAGCACATGCAACCGGCGTACTGGGTAAACAGGGGGAGGGGCTGGTGCAGGAGCTGGGTCTGGAGAAAAAAATCTTTGCACGTGTGCACACATTTGGAAAAGCCTGTGGCTGTCATGGTGCCATCGTATTGGGTTCATCTGTCTTGCATGACTACCTGGTCAATTTTGCCAGGAGTTTTGTTTTTTCAACTTCTCTTCCTGAACATGCGGTGGATCTGATAAACAGGGCCTATACCCTTTTCCCGGAAATGTTTGCGGAAAGGGAACAATTAGGTAAGCTCATCGAACAATTCAGACAGGCGGATACCGGTTTTGAAAAACTGCCTTCTTCAACACCTATCCAGGGGGTTTTGATTCCCGGTAATGAGGCCGTCAAAAAAGTAGCGGCTGTCTTACAGGAACATAACCTGGATATCCGACCGATCCTGTATCCGACCGTCCCTCTTGGCAGGGAAAGATTGCGGATCGTGTTACATGCTTACAATACAAAGGAAGAATTGACAAAACTGATAAACCTCCTGGCAGACCTATCCGCCAGCATGGAAAAAAAAGAACATACAGTTACAGAAGAAGGTTTATAACATGACACAATATCTGATCATTCCCGGTTTGGGCAATTCGGGCCCGGAACATTGGCAAACCTATTTTGAATCGGAGAGCGATCAATGTAAACGGATCCTGCAGAATGAGTGGGATGCACCGGATTGTTCTGAATGGATCCGTAACATCCAGCAAACGCTGGAAGCCTATGACCCCAATGATGTAGTACTGATTGGTCATAGCCTGGGTTGTGCAACCATTGCCCATTGGGCTGCGAAATATCAGATAAGGATCAAAGGAGCAATGCTCGTGGCACCCAGCGATCTGGAAGCGCCTGCTTATCAGTTTCCCGCCACCGGATTTGCACCCATACCACTCAATACTTTACCCTTCAGATCCATCGTGGTGGCAAGTGAAGACGACCCCTGGGTTTCGCTGGAAAGGGCAAAATTCTTTGCCGGTCATTGGGGGAGTGAATTTGTCAATATCGGGAAAGCCGGGCATATCAATGCGGCTTCCGGACATTTCAGGTGGGATGAGGGTTTGGCCATACTCAAAACACTGGGTTGAACAAGTCCTTCTTTTCTCAATACGGGAGAGGAAACTTAGCTTTGCGGATGCATTTTTCTGAAAAACGAACCCAATCCCTGGCAGTTATGGGGATTTCTTCCCTCAATCCCATGCAGGAAACTGCCATGAAAACCATCCTTACACAGCCTGAGACCCTGCTACTGGCCCCCACGGGTTCGGGTAAGACACTG
>JAGWTX010000610.1 GCA_028875955.1 Bacteroidota bacterium
CTTTACTGATGTCATTCAGTTTTCCCTGTAACATTTTCTTGCGGAGGGGTTTGAGATAGTCTATAAAAAGTTTGCCTTCGATATGGTCATATTCATGAAGGATCACCCTTGCGGTTATGCCATTGAATGTTTCGGTACGGGGTTTGAAATTTTCATCCAGGTACTCCATGACCACTGTTTCCTCGCGGGATACGTCTTCCCTGATTTTGGGGATGCTCAGACAGCCTTCATTATAGACCCAGGGCTCCCCGTCGAGGGAAAGGATATGCGCATTGATAAAGACAGACTTGACACCTGGTGCATCCGGGTAAACGCCCTGTTCATCGTCTTCGAGGTTCTCGAATATCTGGGTGCTGTCTATCACGAATAAACGGATATCCTTATTGATCTGGGGAGCAGCAAGACCCACCCCATTGCTTGCATACATGGTTTCCCACATATCTTCGATTAAGGTTGCCAAACCGGGATAATCAGGAGTGATATCCTGACAAACTTTGCGTAAAACCGGCGCTCCATACGCTACAATAGGAAATATCATGAATCTTGTCTATTTTTCAATTGGCGCAAAAATACCGGAAAACCGGCAACCTGCCAATCATCCCCGTTACAGGGATCGAAGGTATTCCTGGAGCATCAGGGTGGCCGCAATCTGGTCGATATTACCCTTTATCTGCCTGTCTTTCTTCTTCATACCCATTTCTACCATGGCCCGGGATGCCATTTTCGAGGTATAGCGTTCATCAACTGTTTTAACAGGTATAGAAGGGAATGCTTTCTGTAATTTAACAATTGCCGCTTTTACAAGGGGGGTGGCATGCGTAGGACTATCATCCAGGTTGAGAGGCTCCCCGATCAGGATCAGTTCCACGCTTTCCTGTTGGATGTATTTTTCCAGAAAGGGAATCAGGTCTTTTGTCTCAATGGTGGTTAAAGCCGTAGCAATGATCTGCAGGGGATCGGTGACAGCAATTCCGGTTCTTTTTCCGCCATAATCAATACAAAGGATCCTGGGCATGTTTGCGATTTAAAAGGTAACAGCTTCAAAGGAATTGGCCAGTTAGTTGCTCTTATTTCCCTAGCTATTGAATCAAACTAATTTAAAATACAAAGATATCTGCGATCACCAGCAAACCGAATACCACACTGGCGATCCCATTGGAGGTCATGAAAGCAATGTTCACTTTGCTCAGGTCATTGGGTTTTACCAGTGAGTGTTGGTAATACAGCATCCCCATAAAAACAACAATGCCCACCCAGTACAGAAAATGAAAATGGCCATACACCCCTGCAGCCACTACACAAACCGAACTGAAAAAATGCAGGATCTCTGAAACCTTCAACGCTTTTTCCTTTCCCAGGACGGCGGGAATCGAAAACAGGTCATTGTGCTGGTCGAACTCCACATCCTGCAGGGCATAAATGATATCAAATCCGCTCACCCAGAAAATAACCGCAAAGGAAAACAGGATGGGCAGCAAGGCGAATGCACCGGTTACCGCGAGATAGGAACCGATGGGAGCCAGTGACAAACCCAGACCCAAAACCAGGTGACAAAGCGGGGTAAACCTTTTGGTATAACTGTAAAACAAAATGACAAACAAAGCTACGGGTGATAGATAAAAACAAAGCGGATTGATCATCCAGGTAGCCACAATAAAAAGCAGGCAGTTTAATATCACAAAACGGAGAGCGCTGTTGGGTGAGATGATCCCCGCAGGAATTTCACGGATGGCGGTCCGGGGATTTCTGGCATCAAAACTCCTGTCCAGATAACGGTTAAAGGCCATGGCTGCACTTCGGGCGGTAACCATACAGACAAGTACCCAGATGAGTTTCCAGGTCAGCAGACCGGCCACGGAGGAAGAACTGATCGAAGAAAAAAAGGTGGAATCCACCAACCCGTTTTTGTCCAGCAAAAAACGATGGGTGCCCAAAGAGAATCCTATTAATGCAAAGGGCAGTGCAAAAATGGTGTGTGAAAATTTCACCAAACTCAAATATTTATTTACGGTACCCATAGTGTTTCACTTTTATCATTTTTTTCCGCTGACCAATT
>JAGWTX010000611.1 GCA_028875955.1 Bacteroidota bacterium
GCCCGAAAGCCGAAAATGCAGTATTGGCTGTTGCCGATTATGATGCGGCAGGAAATATGTATCTGTATTCAAGTTACCTGGCGCCAGGCGGTACTGATTCCAAATCCAATTTGTCTGTGATGCAGATGGGTACCTTCAAAGAATGTACCATTACCGGGGGAATTGACCATAAAGGGCAGGACCTGGATGCCAGCTTTGCAGATTACGACAATGATGGTTACCAGGACCTTTTCATAGCTACCACCCATGGGATCCTCGTAAACAAAAACAAAGGAGACGGTACTTTTTCCAGGGTAACGGAAAATATAGGTCTGTCTAACACAGACAATATCAATAAAATGTTGTTTGCAGATTTTGACCAGGATGGAGACCTTGACCTGTATGTTGCCCGGAAAGGAGGAAACAGGTTTTTCCGCAATAATGGCGATGGAACATTTACCGAAAATGCAGCAGCCATGGGCTTAACCGGGGACAAGCAAGGTACCCTGAATATGGATTTCGGCGATCTGGATAATGATGGGGACCTGGATATTATAGGCCTGAGGGAAGATGGAAGCATCGAATTATTTGACAATTACCGGCATTCGAATTTCAGGGATATCAGTGAGACTGAAGGTCTTAAAAATCCAAAATATGCAGGCACGGCTATCAGTTTGGGCGATTACAACAATGACGGGAAACTGGATATATTGATTGCCGGGGGATCTGGCGGAAAATGTTTATTGCTTAGAAATGAGGGAGGGCATTTCGTTGTTGATGATAAGGTGTCAGAACAACTAAGCAGTTCGCTGGCAGGGATCCGTGCCTATGATGTTGCGTTTGTGGATTATGATAATGACGGGCACCAGGATATAGTGGTGGCAGGTGTTAACGGGAATATATCCAAAGGAGGGATAAGATTATTTCACAATGATGGCTCAAAGGGATTTAGTGATGCCAGTTCCCTGCTGCCTGAAAATGTGGCGCAAGCCTATCGCGTTGCCATTGCCGATTTTAATTTTGATGGCGATAGAGACCTTTTTTTCTCAGGGCCAACAGGTGTGAGGTTAGCGAGGAATGACGGGGGTAATTCCAACAATTATGTCCAGGTTCAGCTTACCGGTCTTTCATTTGGCAGCAGTAAAAATAACAGGTTGGGAATTGGTGCACAGGTAGAGTTGAAATCCGGCGATTTATATCAATTAAAAACAGTTAAAGAGCCGCTAACAGAGTTTGGTGTGGGTACGAGAACCAAACTTGATGCATTACGTATTATATGGCCAAATGGTGTTCCGCAAACCGTTATCGATCCAACGCGTAAGGAAAGAATGCTGGAGGAAGCAAAACTGAAAGGCTCCTGCCCTTTCCTATTCACCTGGAATGGCAAAAAATATGAATTTCTTAAGGACATGTTGTGGAGAAGCGCACTTGGAATGAATGTGGCCATTCATGGTAAGGATACCGCTTATGCTTATTCGGATCCTTCAAAAGAATACCTGCTGATTCCCGGTGATAAGTTAAAACCGCAGAATGGCTTATATACGCTTAAGATCACTGAAGAGTTATGGGAAGCCGTATATTTCGATAAAGCCGAACTTGTGGCTGTGGATCATCCTGATTCAGTTGATGTATTTGTTGATGAGCGCTTTGTTGCCCCGCCTTACCCGGGCAAAAAACTTTATCAGGTATCCCATCAGCAATTACCCGTTTCTGCGGCAGATGATAAAGGAAATAATTTACTGCCGAAAATCGGCAGGTATGATTTTGATTATGTATCAAATTTTTCTTTGGATAAATTCCAGGGATTGACAAAAGAACATGATCTGACCTTAGACCTTGGAAAGAGCGCGAAGGGAGACAGCCTGTTGCTGTTTTTGAGGGGATGGATCTTTCCAACCGATGCCAGCATAAACACAGCGCTTACACAAACCAAAAAATACCAGCTCCAGGCTCCTTCTTTGCAGGTGATCAATGCAGCGGGCAAATGGCAAACCGTGATAAATGATATGGGTTATCCCATGGGGAGGGATAAAATGGTCATTGTGGATCTTTCCGGTAAATTTCTTAC
>JAGWTX010000035.1 GCA_028875955.1 Bacteroidota bacterium
GTTTTATGACGGTCAGCCATTTACACATGTGAGTGATGCGATGATAGATTTGAAACAGGTGGTGAATACCAACAAATGCCTGATCTATCTGGAAAAACAGGGATCAAAAATTGTGGTTCATTCTGCTATAGATAATTTATTAAAAGGCGCCAGCGGTCAGGCGGTTCAGAATATGAATCTGATGTTCGGACTGGATGAACGGGCAGGTTTACAATTGAAAGCGACAGGGTTTTAAATAATAAGAGGTAAGTTTTTGAGAAATGCAAAACATAAAGATTTGAAAGTTTGGGACAAAGTACATTTTTACATTCTTCGGGTATATGAAGCTTACATGTCATTTCCCAAAGAAGAAATGTATAGTCTTTCAAATTACTTGCGACGATCTGCTTCATCTTTACCTGCAGCTATGGCAGAAGGATGCGGCAAAAAATCAAAACAGGAGCTTGTTCATTTTTAAATCTTGCACCGGACCCGGCAAACGGAGTATTTGCAGCTTTTGGCAAAAGATCTGAAAAAAGCGGCTAATGAGAAATACAGAGTATAAACCTTTTTAATAAAACTGATAAAGCTATGTTGATCGTCCTAATAAACTAAGTACGCGCATAGCTTATTACTTACAATTGATGACTTATGAATCTTTTCGACGTTTATCCACTGAATAATATCGCGATTACCTCGGCCAAGGGCAGTTATGTATGGGATGCTGATGGCGTTCAATACCTGGACATGTATGGCGGCCATGCCGTAATCAGTATTGGTCATACCCATCCGCATTGGGTAAAAAGAATAGAAAACCAGTTGGAGAAAATAGCTTTCTATTCCAATTCGGTGATCATCCCGATTCAAAAAGAACTGGCTTCCAAACTCGGCGATCTGAGCGGCAAGGAAGACTTTCAGTTGTTTCTTTGTAACAGCGGGGCCGAAGCCAATGAGAACGCCTTGAAACTGGCATCCTTTTATAATGGACGGAAAAAAATAATTGCCTTTTCAAAATCCTTCCATGGCCGTACCTCACTGGCGGTAGCTGCAACGGATAATCCCTCGATTGTAGCGCCAGTGAATGAAACCGGGAATGTTATTTTTCTGCCTTTCAATGATGAAGCCGCTCTGCGGGATTGCTTTGCCCAACAGGGAAAGGAGATTTCATCGGTGATCATTGAAGGTATCCAGGGAGTAGGAGGTATAAACCCGGCCAGTATTCCGTTTCTGCAATTGATCAGGGACCTTTGTACAGAATATGGTTCTGTTTATATTGCCGATAGTGTACAATGCGGGTATGGAAGAACCGGTCAGTTTTTTGCGCATGATTATGCCGGGGTGGCAGCCGATATCTATACGATGGCCAAGGGTATGGGAAATGGGTTCCCGGTAGCGGGTATCCTGATTGCACCGCATATCCAGCCCAAACACGGGATGCTGGGAACTACCTTTGGAGGCAACCAGCTAGCCTGTGCCGCCGCACTGGCCGTTCTGGAAGTGATGGAACAGGAAAACCTGCTGCACCAGGCCAAAGACAATGGGAATTATCTGATCGGAAAACTGAAGGAAATCCCACAATTGCAAAATGTAAGGGGAAGGGGATTGATGATAGGGTTTGATGTGCCGGAAGAACTCAAGGGACTTAAAAAGAAACTGCTGATGGATTTCAAAATATTCACCGGCGAAGCGAAACCCAATGTGATCAGATTATTGCCCTCACTGGCGCTTACCCGCAGACAGATTGATGATTTTCTGGAAGCCTTGCAGGAAGCGATTGATGAACTGCTGACAAGCTGATCCTTTTACCCGTTTCAAAATAGATAACAAGATAATTATCATTCGATAACCAAAACCTCCTTCGGGATTCCGGGCATGAAACAATTTATTTCTGTTCACGATGTAACTGATATCAATGCGCTGGCAGCAAAAGCACTGGCGTATAAGGCCGATCCGTTAGCGGATCATCAGCTGGGATGGAACAAACGGATTGGTCTGTTGTTTTTAAATCCCAGCCTGCGTACGAGATTGAGTACACAGATAGGAGCCCGGAATCTGGGTATGGAAGCCATTGTGTTTAATGTAGACAAGGAAGGATGGGCGCTGGAATTTGAAGAAGGCGCCATCATGAGTGGCAATACGGTTGAACATGTAAAGGATGCAGCACCCATTCTGGGACAGTATTTTGATATCCTGTGTATCCGTACATTCCCTTCGCTGAAAAATAGGGAAGATGATTACAGTGAAATGTTTATCAACCAGTTTATCAAATATGCCGGCGTGCCGGTGGTAAGTCTGGAAAGCGCCACCCTGCATCCCCTGCAATCACTTACGGATATCATCACCATCAGGGAAAGCCTGTTAGCTTCTCCCCTACCGGCAGGGAAAAAACCAAAGATCGTATTAACCTGGGCACCGCATATCAAACCCTTGCCGCAATGCGTTGCCAATAGTTTTTCTCAATGGATAAATGCATGGGGCGAAGCTGAATTTGTGATCACGCATCCGCAGGATTATGAGCTGGATGAAAAGTTTACAAAAGGGGCCACGATCATAACCGAAGACCAGGATGCGGCCCTGAAAGATGCAGATTTTGTTTATGTGAAAAACTGGAGCACTTACACCGATTATGGCAAGATCTATGAAAACGACCCTGCCTGGATGCTCACGGAAGAAAAACTGGCCTTAACCAATCAGGCAAAAGTGATGCATTGCTTACCCGTTAGAAGAAATGTGGAACTCAGTGACGAAGTGCTCGACAGCCAACATAGCCTGGTAACCCGCCAGGCAGGTAACCGGGTTTGGGCAGCACAAGCTGTATTAAGTGAAATTCTCAAATCATCCTATTAATTAAAGAAGCGAAATCCATCATGTCTGTCTCCAACGATATCACACAAACCGGTCAATTATCTGAAAAACCTGCAGCTGCTGAACAGGATCCGGTATATGTGATCAAGATCGGCGGAAACATCATTGATGATGAAACACAATTGCATGCGTTCCTGACCGCATTTGCAGCCGTCAAAGGGAAAAAGATCCTCGTTCACGGTGGGGGTAAACTGGCAACCCGGCTGGCGGAACAAATGGGTGTACAGCAACAACTGGTTGATGGCCGAAGGATAACCGACGCAGAGACACTGAAAATTGTGACCATGGTATACGCAGGTTACATCAATAAGCATATCGTTGCAGGATTACAATCGAAAGGGTGTAATGCGATCGGGCTCAGCGGAGCGGATGGTGACCTGATCCGCGCGCACAAGCGGGTACACCCGGTTTTGGATTATGGATTTGTGGGCGATATCGACTCTGTGAATACAAAACTGATCGGGCAATTACTGGAAGCACAGGATGCCCTGGTTGTCGCACCAATCACCCATGATGGAAGCGGTTTATTGTTGAATACCAATGCGGATACCATTGCGCAGGAAATCGCCACAGGATTGGGGAAACACTTTACAACCATTTTGATTTATTCATTTGAAAAACCAGGCGTCTTGCTGGATGTGAATGATGAAGCATCATTGATCCCATCCATCCACCCCGCTTATTATACAGAACTGAAAGCTAAGTCACTCATTTTTGCCGGAATGATACCCAAGCTCGATAATGCTTTCGCTGCCCTGGAAAAGGGTGTGCGAAAAGTGATAATCGGAAATGCAGCATCCCTGCAGCAATTAATGGAAGGTAAAACAGGAACAATCATTCATCATGAGTAATCAGGCAATCACTCAATTACAGCAGTCAGCTGTTGACTTATTAAAAAAACTGATCAGTACACCTTCCTTCAGTAAGGAGGAGGCCGATACTGCCCGGATTCTCGCTGATTTTTTAACCCGTCATGAGATTCCGGTAAACCGTTTCCTGAATAATGTATGGGCGGTGAACAGGTATTTTGATCCAACCAAACCTACACTCCTGCTCAATTCGCACCACGACACGGTTAAGCCGAACAAAGCCTATACGCTGGATCCTTTTACACCCATTGAAAAAGAAGGCAAACTATTTGGACTGGGCAGTAACGATGCAGGCGGAAGCCTGGTTTCCCTGCTGGCGGTTTTTGTTTATTATTATGCCAAACAGGACTTGTCCTATAACCTCGTTTTTGCAGCAACTGCTGAAGAAGAGATTTCCGGAAAGAATGGGATCGAAGCCTTATTGGCAGAACTGCCGGCGATTGATTGCGGTATCGTGGGCGAACCCACTTTACTGCAGATGGCGATAGCCGAAAGGGGTTTGCTGGTGCTGGATATTACCACAACCGGAATTGCCGGACATGCAGCCAGAAATGAAGGGGAGAATGCCTTATATAAGGCATTGAAAGATATTGAATGGATCAGGAACTATTCTTTTGACAGGGTTTCGCCGCTCCTGGGTGAAGTGAAAATGACGGTTACGGTCATTGAAACGGAGAACAAAGCACATAATGTGGTTCCTTCGCAATGTCATTTTGTAGCGGATATCCGTGTGAATGAATTATACCGGTTTGAAGAAATCCTGGAAATTATCCAATCCCATATCTCGGGTAAAGTGGTGCCCAGAAGCCTGCGTATGCGCTCCACTTCGATCGCCTTGGACCATCCTTTGATAAGATCCGGTCTCGCGTTAAAGCGCAGTTACTATGGTTCTCCCACTACCAGTGATAAGGCATTGATGCCTTTTCAGACCCTAAAAATGGGTCCCGGCGATAGCGCAAGAAGCCATACGGCAGATGAATTCATCTTTATTCATGAGATTCATGAAGGGATTGCATTGTATATTGAGTTGCTCAACCCGATACTTTTACCCTAACCTGAAATTGATTTTATGAAACTGTGGAGCAAAGACAACACCGACACTTCAAAACTGGTTGAAAAATTTACCGTTGGCAAGGACAGGGAATTCGACATACTACTGGCGCCATTTGATATCATGGGCTCCATGGCACATGCCAAAATGCTGGCTTCAGTCGGACTCCTGTCCGAATCCGAAGCGGAAGAACTGGTAAAAGAACTCAGAAACATTTACCGGCAGACCCTGGACGGAAGTTTTCAGATTGCCGAATCCGTGGAAGATGTGCACTCTCAGGTTGAATTATTGCTTACCCAGACCCTAGGGGATACCGGCAAAAAAATTCACTCTGCAAGAAGCCGGAATGATCAGGTGATGGTGGATGTAAAATTATTTTTACGAAATGAGATCCAATTATTGGTGGAAGCAATAGAGCCTTTTTTTGCCTTATTGCAAAAGCAAAGTGAAAAATATAAGCAACATCTTTTTCCCGGTTATACGCATTTACAGCTGGCCATGCCCTCTTCATTCGGACTCTGGTTCGGGGCTTATGCGGAAAGCCTGGTGGATGATCTGCTTACGCTGAAAGCGGCTTACCAGGTTGTGAACAAAAACCCACTGGGCTCGGCTGCAGGGTATGGCTCTTCCTTTCCGATCAATCGTACCCTGACCACCCGTTTACTGGGTTTTGCAGATTTGAATTATAATGTGGTGTATGCCCAGATGGGACGGGGTAAGGCGGAAAGGATTACCGCTATGGCCATGGCGAACCTGGCGGATACACTGGCAAAACTCAGTATGGATGCCTGTCTCTATCTCAATCAGAATTTCGATTTTATCGGGTTCCCAGCTGAATTAACCACAGGTTCCAGCATCATGCCGCACAAAAAGAACCCGGATGTATTTGAATTGATCCGGTCTTATTGCAACCGGGTAAAGGCCCTGCCGAATGAGATTATGCTCATGACCACTAATCTGCCATCGGGTTATCACCGGGATCTGCAGTTATTAAAGGAACATCTTTTCCCTTCCTTTCAGATCCTGAAAGATTGTCTTTCCATGGCCGGTCTTTTATTGTCTCAGATCACCGTGAAAGAAGATATCCTGAACGATCCCAAATACCGTTACCTGTTTAGTGTGGAGGAGGTCAATAAGAAAGTATTGCAGGGGGTACCCTTCCGGGATGCCTATAAACAAATCGGAATGGCAATTGAAAAAGGGGAGTTCCAATATAGTCCCGAAGTAAAACATGTTCATGAAGGCAGTATCGGAAACCTGGGCACTGAGCAGGTCAGGTCAATGATGAACCAGGCATTGGCGGGTTTCGGTTTTGCACAGGTGCGTACAGCCATTGAACAACTGGTAGGTGACTAGTAAATAGGATCACGCAAACATTCCTGAAATCAAATTTCGCCAATACCGTAAATATTGTTTCTTTGAGCTCCCGATAGAAAACTTTTTATAGGTTGTTACCAACCAAAATGTTTGTTGGAGCATTATTCGGACCCCATTCAATAAAAATGAACACATGAAAAAAACCTTTTTGTTTTTTGTTTTCGGTTTATTCCTCCTGCCGGCAATCTCGCAGGTGAAAAAGAAAACCACAACTGTTGCCAAACCAGCAGCGAAAAAAGCAATTGCTAAACCCGCCGTAACGAACCTTCTCAAAACAAAGGAGGACAGTGTGAGTTATTCAATCGGTCTCCGGATCGCACAAAACCTGGAATCACAGGGACTGGAAAAGATCAACCTGGAATTGTTAAAAAAGGCGATGAATGATGTGAAACTAAAAAAACCTGTATTGTTACCTGAAGCAGATGTGGCCAGTTGCCTGAATACTTTTCAGCAGGAAGTCAATGCCAAAAGGGAAGCAGCCCGTGCGAAAGAAGTTGCAGAGAAAGGGTCTAAAAACAGACAGGAAGGAGCGGCGTTTTTGGCCGCAAACGGGAAAAGACAGGGTGTGGTTACCTTACCAAGTGGTCTGGAATATGAAGTGATCAAAAAGGGTTCGGATAGTACCCGGCCAAAATTATCCAGTAATGTTACCTGTCATTATACCGGCACTTTGCTGAACGGGACCAAATTCGACAGTTCAGTGGACCGTGGTACTCCGGCCACTTTCCAGCTCGGTAATGTGATCCGCGGATGGCAGGAAGCTTTGCAGCTGATGACTGTTGGCAGCAAATGGAAATTATTCATCCCTGCAGATCTGGCATATGGTGATAATGCCCCGCCCAATATCGGACCCGGAGCCACATTGATTTTTGAAGTGGAATTACTGGGTGTCTCCAACTAACCGGAAAACATACCCATCATACTGTGAAATGATCTTTGGCCCTGTCAAAGATCATTTCTTTTTTATTCATTAACCTTCATTAACCTTTCCCTAAAGTTCATTAACCCCCGTTGCGGCAGTCATCCGATAGTTTTGGCAAAACAACAAACCTGCTATGCGAATTGCGATACTGCTGTTCTTTACCTGTCTTTGCTCAATGAGGGGTCTGGCTCAGAAAAACACATCTTCTATAAAAGGATCGGTAACTGACAGCCTTTCCCAAAAAGGGTTAGCCTATGCTACCCTGTCTGTGGTCCGTGTCAATGACTCTACCCTTGTAAGTTTTGCCAGGGCAGATTCTGACGGAAAATTTTCAATCTCCGGTCTGAGCAGAGGGCAATACCTGCTTTCAGCATCCTATGTCGGCTATCTGCCCGTCTGGAAATCAATTGCTGTTACAAAGGAGGGAGAATCCATCCATATCGGAAATATTGAAATGAAGGACCTGCTATCAGCTGGCGATGTAACCGTTACTGCCCGCCGCGCACCGGTTACGATCAACAACGACACCATTGAGTTCAATACGGAAAATTTCAAAACCCAACCCAATGCAGTAGTGGAAGACCTGTTGAAAAAATTACCGGGGGTTACCGTAGACAATGATGGAACCGTTCGCGTAAACGGACAGCGGGTAAACAGGGTACTGGTGAACGGGAAGGATTTCTTTACGGGTGATCCCAAAATGGCCACCCGTAACCTGGATGCAGATGCCATTGATAAAGTGCAGGTATTTGATAAAAAAAGCGACCGGGCGGAATTTACCGGTGTGGATGACGGACAAAGCGAGAAATCCATCAATCTGAAATTGAAGAAAGACAGGAACCATGCGCTTTTTGGAAAAATCACAGCCGGTGGGGGTACAAGGGACAGGTATGATGCCCAAACCAATATCAATAAATTCAACGGAGACCAGCAGTTTTCATTGATCGGTATGGGAAACAATACCAACCGACAGGGTTTTTCCATATCCGATATTTTGAATTTCACGGGTGAGCTGGCCAGGGGCATGCGAAGCGGGGGTGGTATTACCATCCGGACCGGGGGCGATGGTGATAATGGATTACCCGTAAGTGACCTGGGGCAGAATCAGCAGGGAGTGGCAACCACATTTGCCGGTGGGGTGAATTACAACGACAACTGGAATAAGAAGACAGATGTGAATATGAGTGCCATGGGGACCAATATCGATTTGAGAACGGATAAGAGCCTATTCCGCCAAAACCTGCTACCCGGAAATGAGTTTGATTATCTGTCAAACAACAGCACAGACAAAAAAACCAAACAGCAGAAATTGAATATGAGCATCGATTCCAAAATCGATAGCACAACTTCCCTGAAGTTTACCCCGCAATTTGCCATACAACAAACCGATTCCCGATCCACGGCAGATTACAATTCGAAGGATGGCAAGGGCGTTACACTAAACGACGGTACCACAGCCAGTAAAACCCATTCCGATGCTTTCAATTTCAATGGGAATGCCTTGTTCCGGAAAAGGTTGGCCAAAAAAGGAAGAACCCTGTCGAGTACGATTAGTCTTGCCTATAACGACAGCAAACAAAACGGGGACCTTTATACACGCAACACTTTTTACAATGCCGGGTCGCCGCTTGCGGATTCGGTTACCAATCAGCAAAACAGGAGGGAAGCCGTAACCAGGAGTTTCGGAGGTAACCTTGTATATACCGAACCAATCGGAAAAAGATCCTTATTGGAGTTCAGCGGTTATTACAACACCAATGTCGGCAACAGCAAACAGACCACCTATGATTATGGAACCCAATCCGGCAAATATGATCAGTTGAATCTCCGGCAAAGCAATGATTTCAAAAGCGAGTATACCTATGCAGGCGGAAGCCTGAACTTCCGGTCCAATCTGAAAAAGCTGAACCTGACACTGGGAACCTCATTGCAACAGGCAAATTTATACAGTACCAATAATACCAACGGGAATCTGATCAAACAGGGGTTTACGGATTTCCTGCCCAATGCCATGTTACAATATCGTTTCAGCAGTGCCAGAAACCTGAATCTGAATTATTCGACCTCGACAACCCAACCCAATACCAACCAGTTACAACCCGTAACTGATGTAAGTGATCCTTTGAATGTCTATACGGGTAACCCCAATCTGAAAAGAAGTTATATGCAGTCGCTAAGCCTCAATTACTTTTCAACCAATATGTTTAACCAGCATAATTTCTTTGCTTTTCTTTCTGCCAGCAGAACGGATAATGCGATTGTCAATTCAGACCTGTTACAACCCAACGGTGCCAGAGTCACCACGCCGGTCAATGTAAGCGGGAATTATGCGATATTCGGAAGCGTGAATGCCGGATTCCCGTTGAAAAAGATAAAATCCAGAATTGATCTGGGTCTGGGAACCAATATCATGCACAATGCCGGTTTTATCAATGGGGTGGAAAACGGGATTGATAACATCAGTATCAGTCCGAACCTGAATTACGGGTTTTCATTAGATGGGAAACTGGATATCAATCTAACTGGCAGGGTAAGTTTCAGTAAAGCCAGTTACTCATTACAACCACAGTTGAACAGCAATTATCTGCAGCAAAGTTATGGATGGGATATGTCCAATTATCTCCCGGGACACCTGGTATTGAATAATAAGTTTACCTATACCCTGAATTCCGGCCGGGCAGATGGCTATAATACCAGCGTCCCTATGTGGAATGCTTCTGTTGCCAAAAGTTTTCTCAAAAACCAAAGGGCCGAATTGAAACTGAGTGTTTTCGACCTCCTGAATCAGAATATCGGAATCAGCCGCAATGCCAGTCAGAACTATATTGAAGATACCCGCTACAATGTATTGCAAAGATATTTTCTACTGAGTTTTACCTTTCGGCTAAACAAAGCTGGCAGCAATGCGAATGGTCCCCGTATCGTGGTACGCACCATTGGAGATTGATCCCGGATAAATCCATTACTCAGATAAAATCCCGGCCGTTATGGGCGGGATTTTTTATGTCACATTCAAAATAAAATGTACTAGCAAAAAAGGCTGGTAAGCCAGGCTGGGCAAATAAAAACCCCATCCTGTTTGTGATGGGGTTTTACCAATAAAAATCTTTTCTATCCGCCGAACCGGAAATTACCTCCCTGGTTACTCATCATGTCATTCATCATCTTCATGAAATCTTTTCGATCCATGACCTTGCCTTTTTTGGGTTCTTTCAGTTCTTTGAGATCCACTTTTTTGGAAACTTCGGTTGCTGTGTAAACCGTTGTACCATTGTCAACATTCAGTTGCAGGATCACACCGGGTAATTGTCCGTAATTTTCGGGGCCTGTCGGACTTAACAGGTCATCCGCATACCAGGCTACCACTTCAACTTCCCTGCCTGCACTGGCTTTCTGCGTGGTATCTGAAACGGGTCC
>JAGWTX010000612.1 GCA_028875955.1 Bacteroidota bacterium
CGATCGAAACTGTATACCTGACGGATGGATGGGACATTTGGCAGGATCTCCCTGACTTTGAAAAACAATTCCTCATTGCTCACAAAAATGTATTTGACCGCAGCATCGTTCAGGATGAATGTCAATTCCAGGGGATTGGTGGTTGGATAAACTGGTACCAGGATGGCGCCAAGCTGCTGAACTGCCAGATCGGTAAATATCCATTCCGGGCGGTTGTTGCTGATGATCGCAATTTTATCGCTGCCTTCGGGTGTGAAGTCATTGGCATTTACTCCCAGTTTGTGCAAACCGGCACTAAACCTGTTCACCGTATCGGCTATCTGCTGTGTTCCATAGGTAACCCACTGGCCATTTTCCTTGGCTGCCAGCATATCCTGTTTGGGGAAGTGCTGTAGCTGGTGGTCAAGACAATCAAAAAGTCGCTTACGCATCATGGGCAATCATTAATCAACGGTAAAGAAAAGCCTTTCGCAACACTGGCTATTAATTTTCAAATTAGTCAAATCCCGGTAAATAAAAAAGCCGATGTTGTTACACCGGCCTTCTGATAATCCATGGATGGATCAGTTATGATAATATTGTCCGTCGGGTATTTTGAAAACCCGGCTTTGCTGGAAAGCCGAAAATCCTTCGGTATCTTTTGGATGGTCTTTTTGCCATTGTTCAACCGTCTTCACTTCCTCTTCCGTTTTGAATAACCAGTAGTGATAGGCGGGGAATAATCCCTGGTTGAGCAGGTATTGCCACCTGTCAAACAGGGCATACGGATATTTCTGTGCATTCTGCTGCATCCAGCCTGTCAGAAAACGGGAACGGACACCAATGATATCATCGATACTTCCCGAACTCAGGTTGGATTGCCTGGCAGCAGACAAACCACTCAGGACGGCTTTCTCAAAAGCGGTAACCGAACCGGATTGCAACTGGTTTTGTATCTCTCCCGGGATCCATAGATGCTGGTAGTCTGCAAACAGTTGTTTTTTGATCTCTTCTGTACGGGTGGAATAACTTTCCAGGTTCAGGAACAATTCGGCATACAGGGCCGATCGGATCCAGTTGTTCTTTCGTCCATAATAGATGGACGCATTGTAATAATTACTGCTATAGGAAGGTGCCAGCTCGATCCCCTTCTCCCATTGTGCAATGGCATCGTCCATCTGGTTCTCAATGGCCAGCAATTCCCCATATTCGCTGTACAAGACCCCGCTTTTTGGAAAGATCCGCAAGGCGTTCCTGTACAGTTTGCCGCATTCCTTATAGGATGCAATGGCCTTATATGCCAGACCGAGGACTTGGAACGACTGTTCATCCGCATTGGGTTTATCAATCAGGTCCTTACCCACTTCGATGGCTTTGGAAAAATCCCTTTTCAGATAATTGGCATAACAGAGATCGCGTAGAATTTCAATATTATCAGGCTCCTGTTTTCTGGCGCGATCCAGCACCAGAACCGCATTGTCATAATCGCCTTTTTGCACAAGGCTCCGGGCAGTTTGCTGCAGTATTTCGGCTGTTTGCTGCTGGGCAGAAACAGTTCCCAGGACTACCGAAAAAACAACGGACAGTATAATTGATCTCATCATAATTTTTTAAAGTTGATCCGGCCCGGATGATCAGGGATAGATCAGGTGAGTAAGTAAACCGTCCCTGAGTTTGGGTTCAAACCAGGTGCTCTTGGGTGGCATTACGTTTCCGCTGTCGGCAATGTCAAAAAGTTGCTCGATGCTTACGGGATACAGACTGAAAGCTGCAGCCATTTCACCGCTGTCCACCCTTTTTTCCAGCTCACCCAATCCGCGGATACCACCCACAAAATCGATGCGTTTGTCTGTACGCTGGTCTTTGATGCCAAGCAGTTTATCCAGTATGGTGTTCGATAGAATGGTCACATCCAGCACACCTATCGGGTCATTTGTATAGTTACCCTCTTTGATCGTGAGTTTATACCAATTCTTATCCATGTATAATCCGAAATGATGGGGTGCTTCCGGACGATAGGCACCCGTACTCACCAGTTCCACCTTGTATTGCTT
>JAGWTX010000036.1 GCA_028875955.1 Bacteroidota bacterium
GCGAACTGGTAGGCGACCAGTTAAACAGGGTTCCGGTAATGGTTCCGCTTAATTGTACCCGGCTGCCATAACAGATGGTCTGATCGGCGCCGGCAAAGGCATTGGGATAAGGAGATACTTTGATCAGCACAGAATCACGGGCCTGACATTTACCCAGGTTGGCCAGAACAAAATAGCGTGTAGTAACCTGTGGTTGCACCAATGGATATTTGGTGGGGCTAACCACTTCTCCGGTGGAAGCCGTCCATTGATAACTCAATGCCTGGCTCACGGGATTCAGATGAAAGGTATCCGTTTTGCAAATGCCGGAGTCGAGACCGGCATCCACCGAAATAAAGGGCAATACATTCACCATGACAGAATCGGTATTCGCACAACCATTGTCGTTTACGGATACATAATATCGGGTGGAGTCCTGCGGATACACAAGTGGGGTGGCGGTATTGGAATTTTGTATTCTGGATTGATTGGGTCCGTTGGCGGCCGTCCATAAAACGGTTCCGGAACCGGCATTCACACGTAAGGTAAGGGTATCGATACTACAGATGAGGGTATCCCGAAAGGGTAAGCTTAACGTAGGTTTATCCAGTACGTTTACGGTTTTGATGGCCGTATCAATACATCCCTTTGTATTGCTTACGATCAATTTTACCTGAACGGTACCTGGTGCCGGATATTTCCAGGCACTGTCTTTACTGGTTGCGGTATCAGCCTGACTGGTCAGATCACCAAAATCCCATTTCCAGCTATTGGTGTTGCCATAATTGCTAACGGTTGCATCTTTAAAAGTATAGCCATTTAAAAAACAGGATCCGGTTACCGTGAAATTGGGTTTGAATCCGGGATACACTTTTACCAATGCTGTGGTAGAATCTTCGCATCCCCCACTGGAAGCCACTTTAAGTTTTACCGTATAAGTGCCACTATCTTTTCCGCTTTTTAAATAATCATAGGTAGGGGTGGGGCTGGTTGAGGTATCTGTTGTTAAGTTAGTAACACCGAAATCCCATAGATAGGAAGTAATCGTGGCATTAGATGACTCGTTTTGAAAACTTAAGGTAGTGCCGTTACAGGTAATATAGGTTGGCTTTAAAGCTGCACCGGAAATAGAGCAATCGGCAACCGTAACATGGATTTCTTTTTTTGTGGTACCGATAAGTACGCCATTTCTGAATTCATTGGCACATACCGAAAGAACATAGTCGCCAGTAGCAGAAGGTGCAATTCCAGAAATGATACCTGTGTTCGGATTGATGATGACATTGGCACCCAAGGGCATTGATCCGCTAAAATTAGGCAAAGAATAAGGCACTGGATTATAAGGTGGGGCAGAGGGAGGGTCTGGTTTTGCACCAGCTGCAGTATTATTACCCCCCGTTAATCCGTCACAAAAATTATAAGTAATGACATCACCATCTGCATCAGTAGCACTAAAATCAATCGTAAAAGGCGAATTAAAACAGATGAGCGCAGTATCTTTTTGTGCAAAAACCGGACTTGTATTATTTGAATAATCCGTACCATTGATCGTGCCTGGAATTTTTGTCGTATAACTGATTCCTATGTCGTTTGAATTCCCGCTAACATTCTTTATGCCAAGGATTCTGCAACATCTTTGAACAGTAAGTGTATAGCCTGCAGCATTTACAGGAAGATCAACGGTTCCTGTATAAACATCAATTATATAACAAACCTTTGGAGGAGGTTGTGAAATGCAAGGACTGTAACTGGTTTTATTCGGATTATCTGAACGGGTAAGATTAATAATTATTTTTTGTGTTAGCGCATTGCTCCCCCCGTCAAAAATGCCTACAATCACATTTGCATCTCTTTGTTGAGCGGTAGAATTGCAATCCAAATATTGCCGGACTGTTATTTCATAAGTGTTTGTATTGGCTGCTGCATTGTGTTTCAGAAATGTATATTGTATCCAGCCACCCTTCAAGTGATTGGCAAATAAAGAATGACTGATAAAAAAAAGCGATAGCAGGGCAAAAATTTTCTTCATCTTTTCTGGACTTCATCATCGGCATTGAAATAATTTTCCAATGCAAATGATCAATTATATCATTTTAATCACTTTTGAGAATGGGTGAAAATACATATAGAATTACGAAATCATATTGATTTGATCCAATTTAACGCATTTCCAACACCCTTTTAAGAGGTGAAATAAGCAATCATTGCTGCTTGAGTCTGATGATTCAATGGATTTTAACGAATAAGTACGGCCGTACCTTTTCTGAACTGGGTTTTGCCCTGGTAATCAGTGCCGGCAGCCATATATACATAGGTTCCAGGGGGTTGTTTGGTCCCGTTGAAACTGCCATCCCATCCCTTTCCTTCTTCCTGGGTACTGAAGACCATTTGTCCCCAGCGATTAAAGACCCTGAAATACTGCAATCGGGAAATACCCAGCAAAACAGGACGGAGTAGGTCGTTTTTGCCATCCCCATTGGGTGTAAAGGCAGAAGGAACGAGGATGTTGGCACCGGTTTTATATATTCTGATCACCACTGCATCATCCCCATAACAGCCATATTGGTCATAAGCCCTTACGACGTAGCGGATAGAATCTGTCAGGTCATCCAGGGTAGCTATCGGATTGGCAATCGATGGGTCACTCAGAAAAACTTCCGGGCTCCAGACATACCGTTGACCACCCGTTGCCTCCAATTGTATCGGCTGATTGGGTAATGCCACGGTATCTTTACCTGCATTGGCTATCACAATGGGGGCCACTTTCACGACCAGTGTATCCGTTGCCGTTTTGGTACATCCCAAGGTATCGGAAACCTTTACGATATAGGCCGTTGTCCTGGTTGGGCCGGCAATGGGATTGGCGGTATTGAAATTGATCAGCGTATTGGTCGGCGACCAGGAAATACTGGATCCCACCAGGTTACTGCGTATCTGTATCCGGTTTCCAAAACAAATTACCGTATCCGGTCCTGCATTTGCTACCGGATAAGGGGCTACTTTGATCTGAAGGGTATCCTTGTCCTCGCATTTTCCCAAATTGGCAGTTACATAATACTGCGTATTTACCAGCGGCGCCACTTTTGGATATTTTACCGGGTTTATCGGGATGCCGGTATTGCTGGACCAGCTATATTGTAAGGCTTCACTCACCGGAATCAGTTGAACCGAATCGGTACGGCAGATCAGGGTATCGGTACCCAGTTTTACCCTGATAAAGGGTAAAACATTCACGGTTACCGTATCCCGGTTGATACAACCATTGTCGTTCACCGTTACCACATACCGGGTGGTGTCTTTCGGGAACACCAGGGGCCGGGAAGAATTGGGAAACAAGATGTCTTTATTCGGGAGCCAGGAGAAATTACCAGAATTTAAAACCGGAATTGCCAAGGTATCAATACTACAGATAAGGGTGTCATGAAAAGGTAATTGAACCAATGGTTTATCACTGACCATCAGATCCTGGAAACTACTGTCAATACAACCCTTGCTATCAGTCACCCATAGCCCGATCTTTTTTAAAGAAGGCGATACATACTTGTATACCGGATTTTGTAACAGCGAGGTATCAGCTTTTGTGGTCAAGTCGCCAAAATCCCATTTCCAGCTATTTACGGTCCCATAGCGGCTGGTGGTTGCGTCTGTAAACTGGAAAGGATTTAAAAAACAACTGCCGGTTATCGCAAAAGCGGCTTTAAATCCGGGATAAACCCTTACTTCCGCCGTGTCGGAACCGATGCATCCATTGGGCCCTGTAACGGTAAGGGTTGCTTTATAGATTCCGGTATCTGCATAGGGATAATCTACAATCGGACTGGTGGAGGAATGATTGCCCTTGTCACCAAATGTCCATAGATAGGATTGGATACCCGAGGCGGTGGACTGGTTTTCAAAATGCACGATCGAGTCCCGGCATTGAATAATTTGCGCGGGCAGGTCTGCCTGTATGATGTCACAGTTCTGCACTTTGAGAATAAAATCTTTCCGGTGTTGGGATATGGCTTTGTTGTTTCTCCATTCGGTGATACATACGTTCACCACATATTGCCCTTCCGGTGGTGCGATACCGCTGATGATACCAGTGGTATAATTGATATTGACATTGGGCCCCAAAGGGAAACTGCCACTGTAGGGAATCGTATAGGGAAGCGGGGTTAAGGACAATACATCGGAGGGTGTGGCATTGTTATTACGGCCGGCAGAGGAATAAGCATCACAGAATTCAAAAGTGAGTGAATCCTTATCCGGATCAACAGCACCAAAATCAAGCTTGAAGGGTTTGTTGGCACAGACCAATGCGGTATCGCGTACATTAAATTGCGGACTGCTGTTATGCCCAGCGGGAAGTGCCAGTTTTCCCGGAATAAAGGTTACATAATTGCTACCCACGCTGGTAGGAACGGCAAGATTGGATATATAATCGATCCGGCAACACCCGATCCGGGAAAGTGTATAACCGGATGTGTTATCCGGCAGGGTTATGGTGGAAGAATAAATGGCAATCTGGTAACAGACACTCACATTACCCACCAGACAGGGGAATGCGGCCGTATTCAGTGAAATGGTTTGTATGGGACCGATTCTGAGTAAGGGCAGATCTGCAGGTAATTTGATATTGTTCTCATAGATGCCAACAATTACATTTTCGTTTTCCAGCAGGGGTCCGTTCGAACTGCAGTCTCTGAACAGGCGAAGGGTAATCTTATAGTTGCTATAGCCTGCAGACCCGGGGCCGATATATTCATAAAACAATTCGCCTCCGGCCACATGCCTGGCTTCTGCAGATAGGCAGGCAATGAGAAAAAACAGTATGAAGAAAAGCTTCTTCATCAGCAACCGGTATTTTGAAACTAATTGATAAATGCCAACAGCTGTCGGTTCAGTTCATCCGCAGCTTCCCACATGCCCATATGTCCTGTATCGGGTAGTACATAAATATACGAAATGTTGGGAAGGGATACCTGCTTCAGTACATCTTCCATCGGCGCTGCAATGTCTTCTGTACCCATTACGAAAATAACGGGAAGCGGGTTGCCTTTTAATACATGGGTTCTGTCGGGACGGAGCATCATGGCCCGGTAGTATTGCTGTAAAGCCTCACTGGTAAAAGCTTTGCCTTCTTCAATGAGTTTGTTTATTTTTTCAGGACATTTCTGTTTAAAACGTTCCGCAAACAAATTAGGTGTCGTGTTTTTCAGAAAGGCATAGGCACCGAATTCAGCGATCAATGCGATCCCCCTTTCCCGGTTTTTCTTTTTTTCATCCGTATCGGCAAAAGCCGTTGAATGAATCAAACCAAAGGCGGATAGGAATCCGGGATATTTCTCCGCAAATGCCAGCGTAATATATCCACCCATACTATGCCCCAACATGATACAGGATTCAATATTTTGATGAAGCAGTAATGCCTGAATACAATCCGCATAATCTTCCATCAAAATATCATTCGATCCGCTCCCTTCTTTTTGAATTTTGACTTTTGCTTTTTGCCTTAACAGCGAGGATGCTCCCGATCCCGGTAAATCCGGTATAAGCAAACAACAGAAATCTTTCAAAAATGCAATCTGTTCATCCCAGATATGCCCGGTTTCTCCAAAACCATGCAGCAATACCACCGGTTTGCCTTCGCCGATGATCCGGTAGGAAATGGTGGCATCCAGGTAACGGAACTGGTTTTGCATACCGTTTATTTTTTTACATAATTAACGGATCGGATCAGCAGCCAGAGGATAATGGGTAGTAAACCCGTATTCAACTGTTGCGGTAACCACAGCCAAAGAAGCAGCGTGAGTAAGAGGATAATTCCGGTAATGCTAAAATAATTTTTCAGCCATTTTGGTTTTTTCCAGATGGCAAATGCAGCGATGAGGTTGGTGGGCAATGCCCATAATAAATTATAGTTGGCGGCGCAGGCTTTGTGATCCGTTCCGAACCACATGAACAGTAAAAGCAATCCAAGTAAACCGGTAATGCCCAGCAGGATGCTATCCATTGCCTGTGTGATAAGATTGGCAACAGGATTATTGCGGGCGGAAATAAAGATCATCAGAACGGCTATGATGGAAAAAAGAAATAAGGGTTTGTTCTGAAAAGGTTTGCCGGTATTGCTTCCCAGATGAATCACCTGTCTGTTCTGAACCAGTCTGTTGGGATTGGATGCGTCAGAACTGTCTACACCCTTCATCAGGTAATCCGGTAAAAACATGGCAGTCGTATTCGTTACCTCTTTATCAATCGGACTGCCCAGCAACAGGTCGATCCCCAGTTTACTCCATGATTCGTTACCCTTATCCAGGTATTCATGCAGCATATTCCGGAAAGTGGTATGCGGCGGTACTATCCTTTTTTCTGCTTTCAGCCCTGCATATTGCTGCAGGATATCCCTTACACGGGTAGTACAGTTGTTATACAGAAAATCATATTTATAATAGCGGGCAGGACTTGCCATGTTTGCGTTCAGGGCATTCAGTATTTCCGTCCGGCTGCTATCCGGTAAGTCCAAAACCTGTTCAGTTACATCCCGGTGTTCCACCTGGAATTCATACATAAAATCCGACATCGGGGAAACCGACAAAAAATAATCCAGTTTACCCCTGGTGAATTTCAAATAAAAATCAGGGTCGCTAAAATCGAATGTGCCGTAATTGTAAACGATATCGGTTTGACGGGTGCTGTCAAAGATCCGGATGGCGGTATGTCCAAAGGTCGAATAAAGCTCCTCACCCGGCGCACAGGTTAGCAGGCTGACACGCAGATGCCCGGACGGGTTTTGTGCCACCGCAGAAAATGCTGACAAAAGCAGGAACCAAACCAGTAATTTTTTCACCGACTGTTTTTTGGAAAGGTACAGCAGATTTGTATTCTGTGAAAATACCGGGATTATCTTATTGTTTTACGTTGGATTTACCAAAATCCCCATTCCTGTTTTGAGTGGATTATTTCCTGCTGTAATTCGGCGCTTCCTTGGTGATGTCGATATCATGAGCATGGCTTTCTTTCATGCCGGCATTGGTGATCTTGACAAAAGTGGCCTGTTGTAAAGCTTTGATGTCTTTGGCTCCGCAATAACCCATACCGGAGCGAAGTCCGCCTACATACTGGTAAACAATTTCATTCAGGTTACCCTTATACGCCACCCTTCCTTCAATGCCTTCGGGTACATATTTTTTGATATCGTCTTCCACATCCTGGAAATAACGGTCACCGCTGCCTTTGCTCATGGCTCCCAGGCTACCCATGCCGCGGTACTCTTTGAATTTACGTCCTTCATAAATGATGGTGTCTCCGGGACTTTCTTCCACGCCTGCAAATACACTGCCCATCATCACAATATTGGCACCGGCTGCCAGGGCTTTTACCATATCCCCTGTATAACGGATACCACCATCTGCGATCACCGGAATATTTTTTCCTTTCAGGGCATTGCTGGCTTCCATGATGGCTGTTAACTGTGGTACACCGGCACCGGCAACGATACGGGTGGTACAGATGGAACCGGGTCCGATACCCACTTTGATACAATCGGCACCGGCTTCGGCCAATGCTTTGGCACCGGCGGCGGTTCCTACGTTTCCTGCGATGATCTGCAAATGTTTAAAGTTTTTGCGCAGCGCTTTCAATGCCTGAATCACTCCTTTGCTGTGCCCGTGTGCACTATCCAGCGTTACCACATCCACGCCCACCAATTGTAAGGCGGCGGCCCTGTCCATGAGATCGTTGGTGATACCCAAAGCGGCACCCACCAGTAAGCGGCCGATTTTATCCTTCACCGCATTTGGGAAATTGCGGATTTGTAAAATATCCCGGTAGGTGATCAGACCGATCAGTTTTCCGGAGCGGTTGACCACAGGCAATTTCTCGATTTTATATTGGCGTAATATTTTTTCTGCTTTTTTCAGATCGGTTCCTTCAGGTGCGGTGATCAGGTTTTCCCTGGTCATCACTTCCTTCACTTTTCTTTGCTTATCCGTTTCAAAACGCAGATCGCGGTTGGTCAGGATACCCACCAGTTTTTGTCCGGCATCAACGATGGGGATACCTCCAATCTTATTATCCTTCATCAGTTTCAATGCATCCCCGATGGTTGCATCCACCAATAAGGTGATGGGGTCAACGATCATACCACTCTCGCTTCTTTTCACTTTCCGTACCTGCTCAGCCTGTCTTTCGATACTCATGTTTTTATGCAGGATACCCAAACCGCCTTCTCTCGCCAGGGCGATGGCCAGATTGGCTTCGGTTACCGTATCCATGGCGGCGGACAGCATGGGTACATTGAGAATAATGTCCTTGGTCAGATGAGAACGGATATCCACTTCACGGGGTAATACTTCACTGAAGGCGGGCATCAGTAAAACATCATCAAAGGTCAGACCTTCGCCAAATAATCTGGATTGCTGGGAAATGGTTCGGGAGGGAGTATTTCTTGTTGCCATGTGCAAAGATAGGGTAGCAGATAAATTCGGTCCAAAACTTTTTACGCGTAGGGTAAGAGTGGTTCACACAGAGGCACGGAGGCACGGTTTTTTGTTAGTTATTTGAGAATCTTATGGTTTGCATCCGCATCATGAAGGCCAGTTAGCAACGTTCAAGAAAAAAAAGAAACCAAACTGTGCCTCCGTGCCTCTGTGTGCAAATTCACCCTGATTGTATTTATTTTTGTTTAAATGACGAGAACAAAACCCGCAGCCGCACATCCGTATTTCAATTTTCAATTCGGTTTGTTATGCACGAGTAATTTTTTGTTTTCGGCCAGTTTTAATATGATGATTCCCGAACTGCCCGAATACCTGACCAAACTCGGTGGCGCGGAATACAAGGGTCTCATCATTGCACTCTTCACTTTAATGGCCGGCATCTCCAGGCCTTTCAGCGGAAAACTGACAGATACCATCGGCCGGGTACCGGTAATGATTGTGGGCTCATTAACCTGCGTGGTGTGCAGTTTGTTATATCCTGTTCTTTCTACGGTTACCGGTTTTTTGCTGTTGCGTTTTTTTCATGGGTTCTCTACGGGTTTCAAGCCAACCGCCACATCAGCTTATGGCGCGGATGTAGTGCATGAATCCAGAAGAGGGGAAGCCCTCGGTGCACTGGCCATCGGTTATACAACGGGTTCATCCATAGGTCCGATTGTTGGAAGTTATGTGGTGAATCATTTTTCCTTTCATGCCATGTTTGTGGTATCGGCCTGTTTCGCTTTGGGTTCGGTCGCCATCCTCTATAATATCAGGGAGACACTGGCCCATCCGCAGAAATTTTCCTGGAAGATATTGCGGATCAGAAAACACGAGATCTTTGATCCCTCTGCCATTCGACCGGCCATCATCATGGTACTCATGTCTGTTTCATTAGGCACGGTGCTTACGATCTCGCCCGATCTGAGTGATACAGTTGGATTGGCCAACAAAGGGCTCTTCTTTACCTTTTATACCGTTTCCTCCCTGTTTATCAGGGTCGTGGCCGGTAAATCATCCGATCGTTTTGGAAGAAATATCGTATTGGTATTCTCATCAGGCGTATTAGTCATTTCCATGCTGCTTTTATCCTTTGCACATACACCATTCTGGATCCTGTTCAGCTCGGCGGTTTTTGGCTTGAGTCTGGGTATGAACGGACCCACCCTGATGGCCTGGACGGTGGATCTGTGCAGTATAACCAACCGGGGTAAAGCGGTTGCTTCCGTTTATATAGCGCTGGAAATGGGCATCGGGGCAGGCGCCTTATTGTCTGCGGGGATCTATCAGAATAAAACCGAAAATTTTTTCTACGCCTTCCTGTTGCCGGCCATGCTGGGTTTACTTGCTTTGATTCTTTTGCTGTATTGGCGGAGAAAGCCAGTGATTGCGCAGGCGGCTGCATAAAAATACCGGGGTTGTTTAATGGTGAGTAGTGAGTTGTGAGTTTTGAGCAAGTTTTGGAGTACTTCTATATTTCACTCACCACTGACAACTCACCATTCACAAAAAAAACGCGAGAATAAAATTTGCTCACTCCAATTCTTACAGCCTTTTAAACAATTTGCCCGGCATTGATTGTATGACCTGTTGCATTTCCAGGTTCAATAAGACATTGGCAACCTGGCTGCTGCTTAAACCCGATTGGAGATAAAGCGTGTCAATGGAAGTAGTCGAATTCGTGTCCAGTAGTGACAGGATTTTTTGTTCTTCATCTGACAATGACAGGAACAGTTCCCTGGGTTTGGTATTTATTTTTTTACGCTCCGCCCAACCCAGTGTTTCCAGTAAATCCGGAACATCGGTATATAGAAGGGCTTTGTTTTGTTTGATAAGTGAAAGACAGCCGCTGCTTTTGGCATCACTGGTTCGTCCGGGTACTGCAAACAAGTCGCGGTTATACTGGTAAGCCAGTTCCGCCGTAATCATGCTTCCCCCTTTTCTGGCAGTCTCAATGACCAGCGTTGCATCGGATATGCCGGCAACGATCCGGTTTCTCCTGG
>JAGWTX010000613.1 GCA_028875955.1 Bacteroidota bacterium
CAGATGGTTTTGAAAGCCGTCAGGCAACTGGGGAAAAACAAAAACAGCTGAGCAAGGAATTTGTGAGAGAATGGCTGATCGCCAATGATTTTATGGGTAAGGAAGGTCAAACCGTTCCGCAGATGACAGATGAATGGGTGGAGACCATCAGTAAACGCTATATTGAATTATTTGAAAAAGTAACCGGCCATTCCTTTGTACCGGAAATCCTTTCTGATGCTGAAACCCAGGAAAGGATTGTTGCCTCTCTGAAAGCACTGGGAGCAATTAAATAATCATTTTTTCATTTTCAAAATGATACCAGTAACCCTTTCCCGTCGGGCTTGGTCAGGATCTGCCCATCCACATCAAAAACCTTTTTTATCAGTTCGGTGGTGATGGGAGATGTTTCTGAAACCGTTCCCACCAGTTTGCCTTCTTTCAAAAAAAGGATACGGTCTGCATATTGCAAAGCCAGGTTCAGATCATGCAAAACGGCAATAACAATAACCTGCTGATCGGTCAGAAATCTTGCCTCTTTCAAAAGCTGGTGCTGGTATTTGATATCCAGGTGTGATACCGGTTCATCCAGAAATAAAAAATGCGGGGCATTTCTTTCAGAATCCCCCAATTGTGCCAGTACCCGGCACATCTGTATTTTCTGCGCTTCGCCGCCTGACAGGGAATGATAATCCCGTTGCGCCAAATGACCCACTTCCATTCTGTCCATGGCAGCTGTTACATAGGCTTCGTCTTCCCGGGTCGGGTAGTTTGCAAAATGGGGATAGCGTCCCATCATAACCACTTCCCTGGCTTCGATGGGAAAGCCAATGCTGTATTGCTGGGACAATACCGCCCGGATTTTTGCAAGTGAGGAAGCCGGATATTCCTTTACCTGTTTTCCATTGCAGGTTACCGTTCCTTTGTGGGGAACCAGTGATCCGGACAGCATTTTTAACAGGGTTGATTTTCCGGCGCCATTGGGTCCCATGATCACAACAAACTCTCCGGGTTTTGCGGAAAAGGAAACCTCATCAACCAGACAGGTATTACGAACAAAATATGAAACCTTTACCGCATCAATCATGGATCCCTCCTTTCCCTGGTATCATCCGGGTTTTCTTCAACAGGAGGACAAATACAGGTGCGCCTACCAGAGAAGTGATGATACCGATGGGTAATTCCGAAGGGGCCAGCAATAACCTTGCACCCATATCTGCGAGGGTCAGCAGCAGGGCACCGGCCAGCATGGAAGCGGGTAATAATTTTTTATGGTCACTGCCCACAAGCAAACGCATCACATGCGGCACAATCAGTCCCATAAAGCTGATAACGCCCACAAAAGCCGTTGCGATCGAGATCATGGCCGTATTGTATAACATCATCCGCTTTTTTACCCTTTCCGGATCAATGCCCCCATAAAAAGCCTCTTCCTCCCCCAGCACCAACAGGTTCAGCGCTTTTGCATAACGGAGGGATAAAAGGAAAACGAGTAAGGCGATGGCGCCTGTAATACCAACCTGTGTCCAGGACGCGCCTGAAAAAGTGCCCAGGTTCCAGAAAGTAATGCTTCTTGCCTGGGGATCCCTGGCGATATAACTCATAAAACCTGTTCCGCTCAAACCTACTGCATTGATGGCGATACCGATCAGTAACAGGGTGGTTATATCCATCCGTTTGTTTCCCTTTGCCAACTGGTAAACCAGGTAGGTAGCCAGCAAACCACCTCCGAATGCAAAAAGGGGTACCAGAAAAGGCCCCGTCCATTTTTGCAAGGGTGCACTGAACCCGGCTGAAAGAACAAAAACACAGGAAGCGCCGAAAGCCGCACCTGCGCTGGTCCCAATCAATCCTGGTTCAACGATGGGGTTCCGAAAAAGTCCTTGCATCAATACACCGGATACAGCAAGAATGGCCCCGGTGATCATACACAATAAAACCCTGGGCAAACGGATCTGCAAAAAAACACCTTCATAAATATTGGCGGGTTTTCTTCCCTGCAGCCCATGCAGTATGGCGCCGGTCATATCCTTCCAGCTTATGGGAACG
>JAGWTX010000037.1 GCA_028875955.1 Bacteroidota bacterium
CGTGATTTCTGGCAACTGCAGTATTATTTGCCCGAAGAAACCCGGAACCATGTAAAAAAATTCATTGCCACCCACTATATTTTTGAAGGTAGCGGTGGCTGGACAACCATGACAGCCAGTGAGACACGGGAACAGAAACAGATCCTGGCAGATCAAAAACCGGTTCAGCTGAGTCCGGAGGAAATGGAAAAAACAACGGTGCTGGAAATCAGCGGCAGATACAATTCCATCATTGTTGCCAATGGGTTGATGCTGGATATCGTCCAGTTCACGAAATGGAATCCGGGTTTTGATAAAACCCTGGCAGAAGGGAAGAAATACAATATGCGTTTACCCAAGGAAACCGCTTCCCTGTTTGAAGCCAGGAAAAACAACTTACTGATGGAGTCGGTAAGGGCTTTACTGGAAGGCACGGTCGCTGCTAAATGAGGGATCTCCTCAATCCGGGTCTTCCAATACTTTTCTGATGGCAGCCGCTTTTAACAAACATTCTGCATATTCCTGTTCCGGGTCGCTGTAAAATGTGATACCTCCTCCCACCAGGCAGCACAGATACTGATTTGTGGCATGGTAGAGGATACTCCTGATCACTACGTTAAAATCAAAATCCCCATCCGGCCGGATATAGCCAACGGCTCCTGAGTAAATCCCCCTTTTTGTTTTTTCATATTTTTCAATCAGTTCCATCACGCTTCTTTTCGGTGCACCGGTCATACTGCCCATCGGGAAGCTGGCCTGGATGATACGTGACAGATCCATCCCCGCTTCCAGTTCACCGCTGATGGTAGAAATCATTTGGTGAACCTGTGGAAAACTGTAGATGCCGAAAAGCTCCTCCACTTTTACAGAACCCTCGCGGCAAATCCTGCTCAGGTCGTTCCTGACCAGGTCAACCACCATCACATTTTCACTTTTGTCTTTTTCACTGTTGGAAAGAAATGTTTTCAGTTCATGATCCGCTTTCGCATCCGTAAGGTTACGCGGATAGGTACCCTTGATGGGTTGGGAAAGGATCCGGTTATTTTTTTTCTGCAGATACCGTTCCGGGCTGGCACAAAGCAGGTATCGCTGGTGTAGTTTGTAAAAACAGGAAAAGGGGTTGGGGGAAAGCCTGGTTAGTGCCGTATACACCTGCAGAGGATTGATCGAAACCTCTTCCGCATAAAACTCCTGACAGAAATTGATTTCATAACAGTCTCCTCTCCGGATATGTTCCTTAAGTTTTTGGATGATCTCTAAATAATCCGCTTTCTCAATACGGGGTGTAAGTTTAATAGTTGACAGTTCATGGGCACCGGGTATGGATAAGCCAGTCATTTCTGCAAATACCGAAGCCGGATCCTGTGTCAGCGATGAAATACAAAGCCGGTCCTGTTCCAGTTGTAAGACAATTTCCGGTTGAAAAAAGATGATATCCGGAAACCCGATATGATCCGGGTGATTGGAAAAAAGCGGGTCAATCTCGTTTTTGAGGTCATAGTTAACATGTCCAAACAGCCAGTCGTTTTGATTTGCCAGGAAGGAACTGAATTGCGGGAAAATGTTTTCTGTGGCTGAAAATACCTGGCAGGCGCCGGCAGCAGCCAGGCATTCAACTGTTTGGTGGGATGAACCGTATTGGTGGTTATCCAGAAAAGCACAAATGTTGAACCGGTTCACCCAGTGCAACATTTGCGCTTTACATAAAACAGGATTCTGTATAGAGAAATAGGCTGTAAGTCTTTTCACCTTAGCGGGGGGGATGATTAAAAATCATCATCTTCATCATCATCAAATCCGCCACTTTTATCATTAAAGAGATCAAATTCCTTAAAATCGTCGTCTATTTTGAAATCATCTTCCTCGTCGGCTTTCTTCTTACCACCAACGGCTTTCTTCCCCTTGCTTTTCGGGATATCAAATTCATCAAAATCAGGATCCCAGTCATCTTCCTCTTCCGCTTTTTCCCAGTCATCCTCCGGTTCATCTGATGAATCATCATCGTCATCATCATCATCATCGGATTTGGATTTTTTTGCGGATGATTTTGAAGCGGTTTTTTTCAGAGGGGTCTTTTCGTCCTCATCTTCATCAAAATCATCATCATCCTCATCCAATTGCTTTTTGCTTTTGGTTGACGGTTTTGCCTCTGCATTTTTTGCAGGAGATTTTTTCGGGGTGGATTTAGGATCCTTATCAGATTTCGCTGCCATATTTCTAATAAGATTGATTGCGTAAATTTTCAACGCAATTTTTTATTAACCAAAATTATTTTTTTATCACAAACAGGATGCCAATAAATTTATACATGTACTATCTGGTCACGACCCGGACCATTTGAAACATATTTGACCGGCGCTCCGATATATTCATTGATAAATTTAATATAATTATGCATGGTATCCGGCAATGCAGAAGCCTCTTTTATCTGGGTTGTATCCTGGTGCCAGCCTGGAAAACTTTCCAGAACGGGTTCGATCGCCATTCCATTCATCTGAAAAGGAACCTGTCTGGTTTCTTTTTCATGTATCCGGTAAGCGGTACAAACTTCCAGGTTTTCAAATGCATCCAGCACATCGGCCTTGGTCATGATAACCTGCGTTACACCATTCAGCATGCAGGCATAGCGTAGTGCCACGAGATCAATCCAGCCACAGCGACGGGGTCTGCCGGTGGTTGCACCGAATTCATTACCGATTCTTCTAAGTTCTTCTCCGGTTGCATCAGACAGTTCACTGGGGAAAGGTCCGCCACCCACCCGGGTACAGTAGGCTTTGGTTACACCCATCACTTCATTGATCTGCCTGGGTGATACACCCAGACCGGTACAGACACCTGCTGAGATGGTGTTGGAAGAAGTGACAAAGGGGAATGTCCCGAAATCAATATCCAGCATGCTTCCCTGGGCACCTTCTGCCAACACTTTTTTGCCGGCCGTGATCTGGTCATTGATAAAATATTCGCAATTGATCACATTCAGGGTTTTCAGGAATTCGAGTGCTTCGAAAAATTCCTCTTCCCAGGCGGATATGTCCTCGATAAAATGAAAATTATCCAGCAGTTTCTGGTGTTTGAGCCGGAGCTTGATGTATTGGGTAGTAAAATTTTTATCCAGCAGGTCACCCACTCTCAGCGCATTTCTTCCGGTCTTGTCCATATACGCAGGACCGATTCCTTTTAGCGTAGATCCGATTTTGCTTTCTCCTTTGGCAAGTTCAGAAGCTTTGTCCAGTGCCCTGTGCGTAGGAACAATGATATTGGTTCTTTCTGAAATGAACAGGTTCTTTTTGACATCGATACCCATGGCCGCCACCGCATCACATTCCCTTTTGAGGGTTACGGGATCCAGTACCACTCCGTTCCCGATCACATTTACCTTGTTCTGGTGAAAAATCCCGGATGGGATCTGGTGAAGCACCATTTTCTTGCCTTCTACATACAGGGTATGCCCTGCATTGGGACCGCCCTGAAAACGGGCTACGATATCATAATTTGGGGCGAAATAATCTACAATTTTCCCCTTGCCCTCATCACCCCACTGTAAACCTAAAATAACGTCAACCATAATATGCTTTTGAATCGGAGCAAAAATAAGTGATGACTATCAGTAAAACCTAATAAGCCCGAATTAAATCTTTATACCCGGAGTGCAATGTGTGTAAAATGGTATCAGGAAATATTTTCCGTATCAAAACGGTCTACCGTTTGTATCCCGTTCAGGGATTTCAAGCGGTTCACCAGTTCCTCCAGTTCTTCCTTATCATGTACGAATACCTTTATCGTGCCTTCAAAAAGACCTTCCCGGGATTCAATGGTAAGACCGGCAATATTGATACGCAGATCTCCGCTGATCACATTGGTTATTTTGTTGATAACTCCCACATCATCCAAGCCCACGATCTTCAAACCGGTCAGGAAGGATATCTCCTTGTTCTTTGCCCATTTGGTTTTCACAACCCGGTGTTCGAAATTGGCCAGCAGCTGGGCGGCATTCGGACAATTGGTGCGATGGATGATCAAACCTTTCCCGGTACTGACAAAACCGAATACATCATCACCTGGGATCGGATTACAGCATTTGGCCAGCGCATACATGATCTTGTCGCTGCTTTCACCAAAAATGATGAGCTCCGAATCTTTGTTCTTGAAATTTTTCGGATGACCCTGGTCGGGATGGACCTCCTGTATTACGGGTTTGGGTTTGGGGATCTCGATCTTATCCCCAATAATCTGAAACTCCTTCAGTTCCTTCAGATCGATGGCTTTTGTAGCGATGCGGTAATGAAGATCCAGGGGGGAGGGCAGTTTGTAAAACTGGACCAACTCATCAATATTGTATTGGCTGTAGGCCGCTCCCAGGGCTTCGAGTTTTCTTTGCAGGGTGTATTTGCCATCTTCGGCCACTTTTCTTTTCTCCTCCCGCAGGGCATCTTTGATTTTGCTTTTGGCCTTGGCCGTTACAACAAAACTGAGCCAGTCTTCAGAGGGATGCTGTTTGTTGCTTGTTATGATCTCCACCTGGTCGCCACTCCGAAGTTTATGACTGATGGGAACCAGTTTATGGTGCACTTTGGCACCAATACATTTACTGCCGATGGCCGAGTGAATGGAAAAGGCAAAGTCCAGCGCCGTACTCCCGGTAGGAAGCATTTTCACCTCGCCCTTGGGCGTATAGACATAGATCTCCTCCGCAAGAAAGGAGGTCTTGAAATCCTGTAAAAAATCCACTCCATCCGTTTCCTGTGTGCTCAGTACTTCCCTGATCTGGCCAAACCATTTGTCAAAACGGTCTTCATCATTGCTGCCTTCCTTGTATTTGTAATGGGCAGCCAATCCTTTTTCTGCGATCTCATTCATCCGTTTGGTACGGATCTGCACTTCCACCCATTTACCCTGCGGTCCCATCACTGTCGTGTGCAGGGCTTCATAACCATTGTTTTTCGGATTGCTCAACCAGTCGCGTAAACGTTCGGGTGAGGGGGTATATTCATCCGTGATCATGGAATACACTTTCCAGCAATCCTCTTTTTCTTTTTCAGGGGCGGAATCCAGGATGACGCGAATGGCAAAGAGATCGTACACTTCTTCAAAAGCCACTGCTTTTTTCTTGATCTTATTCCAGATCGAGTGAATGCTTTTGGGACGGCCATAGATTTCAAAATGAAACCCTCCTGACACGAGTTTTTCCTTCAGGGGCCTGATAAACTCATTGATATACCGGGTACGTTCCCTTTTGGTTTCTGAGAGTTTTCTGGCAATATCCCGGTAGGCTTCCGGCTCCATGTATTTCATGGATAAATCTTCCAGCTCCGTTTTTATATTGTACAAACCCATCCGGTGCGCCAGCGGTGCATATACCCAAACCGTTTCTGATGCGATCTTCAACTGTTTTTCCCTTTTCATGGAATCCAGGGTACGCATATTGTGTAAACGGTCGGCCAGTTTGATCAGGATGACCCTGGGATCATCTGTCAGGGTAAGCAATATTTTTTTGAAATTTTCCGCCTGCTGACTGGTATTGGTATCCATGACACTGGAGATCTTGGTCAGTCCGTCAACGATTTTGGAAATTTCCAATCCGAATTCCCGTTCAACATCTTCCAGGCTGATATCCGTATCCTCCACCGTGTCATGTAAAAGTGCGCAGATGGTGCTCCGTACACCCAGTCCGATCTCTTCTACACAAATCATCGCAACGGCAATCGGATGCAGGATATAGGGCTCGCCACTTTTTCTTCGCATGGTCTTGTGTGCCTCGGCCGCCATTTCGAATGCGGTACGAACCAGTTCCTTGTCGCCTTTTTTTAGTTTGGGTCTCAGGCTTCGCAGGAGGGCGCGGTAATGCCGTATAATCTCTTTTTTCTCCTGTTCAGGATTGAGGTTATATTTCGGTAATAAAGGTTCAACATTTGTTTCAGGTGCCTGATCCATAGGGATTTCAAATATACGAAGGAAAAAGACGTGAGAGATACGGGGCTGGTCGCCGGGAAGTTTCCCAATGAGGCTTAACTTTATTTTAATAGCCTTTCCGGTTGACATCATAAGGGTGCTGAGACGGGGTGCCTATGTGTATTTTTTTCTATAATCGGTAATCATCCTCCTTTCATCCTGCTTACCTTTGCCGACCATTATGTCTGAACAGCCCAAAAAGAAAATATTCAAATTCTCAACCCTGTCCAGGGTTTTTCATTTTGTAAAACCCTACCGTTCCTTTTTTTTTATCAGTCTCCTGCTGGCGATCGTCATGGCTGCATTTGCACCGGTAAGACCATACCTGATCCAGCTTACGATCGATAAAGCCACCGGAAAGATGATACATATCCCTTCCTGGCTGGAATGGGTTTTGTTCCGGACCGATTTATCCGATGCAAGCAAATTCATTATTGCTGTCAGCATCTTTCAAATCATTTTTCTTTTTATTGAAACCTCCATCCGCTTCCTGTTTACCTTTATCACGGCCTGGATGGGACAAAGCGTGGTAAAGGATCTGCGGAATGCGGTCTACCAGAAAATCCTGGGACTGAACCTGAGCCAGTTTGATAAAACGCCGATCGGTACGCTAACCACCCGCACCATCAATGATATTGAAAGCATCAATGATATTTTCTCAGACGGATTGATCCCGATCATTGCCGATCTGCTGACCATCCTGATCACCCTGGCAACCATGTTCTGGATGGATTGGCGGCTGACCCTGATCAGCCTGGTGCCTTTCCCGATCATGATTGTAGCCACTTATTATTTCAAGGAGAGCGTGAACAAAAGTTTTATCCGTGTGAGAAATGCGGTGGCGGCACTGAATGCGTTTGTCCAGGAACACATAACCGGTATGCAGGTGGTTCAGGCATTTGCAGCGGAAGAGCGCGAATTTTCAAAATTTGGGAAAATCAATGCAGAACACCGGAATGCCAATATCAAAGCCATTTTTGCCTATTCCATCTTCTTCCCCATTGTAGAGGTAGTACTGGCGATCAGTACCGGTTTATTGGTATGGTGGATAGCAGACCGGTCGCTCGACGCTGGCTTACTGATTGCCTTTATTCTGTATCTCAACCAGATCTTCCGCCCGCTGCGTGTGATCGCGGATAAGTTCAATGTGCTGCAAATGGGTATGATTGCCGCGGAAAGGGTTTTCAAAGTGATGGATAATCCGGATGTAACTCCGGCTTCTCCCGCAAACGCCTATTGTCCGGAACACATGAAAGGCGAGATCCGGTTTGAAGAAGTATCCTTTGCCTATATCGATGAGCAGTATGTACTGAAGAACATCAATTTTCATGTAAAGGCTGGGGAAACCGTCGCACTGGTGGGTCATACCGGTAGCGGTAAAACCTCAATTATCAGTTTACTGAATCGTCTCTATCATATACAAAAAGGGGCAATCCTGATCGACGGGGTAAATATTGAAGATTACCAGCTGGAGCGTTTGCGGAAAGGGATTGGCGTGGTTTTGCAGGATGTATTCCTGTTTTCAGGATCTGTCATGGATAATATTTCCCTCCGCGATCCCGAGATCAGTCGTGAGCAGGTAATGGAAGCCGCCAGGATGATCGGGGTGGATGAGTTTATCCGGCAATTGCCGGGAGGGTATGATTATGATGTGATGGAAAGGGGAAATACCCTGAGCCTGGGTCAGCGGCAGATCATATCCTTTATACGTGCACTTTTATATAACCCGGCCATCCTGATCCTGGATGAAGCCACGTCCTCCATCGATACAGAAAGTGAAATGCTGATTGAAAAAGCCACTGATGCGCTCATTTCCGGCAGAACTTCCATCGTGATCGCGCACCGTTTGTCAACCATCCGCAAGGCTGATAAAATCATCGTTCTGGATAAGGGCGAAATCAAAGAAATGGGCACCCATGATGAATTGCTGATGCTGGGGGGATTTTATGCCAAATTGCATGAAATGCAGTTTGCAAAAAAGAAAGCCGTACTGGCCTGATCCCAGACAGTTTTGGGAGCCAAAAAACCGGTCATTTGGTCGGTATGCTGTTCAGAATCAAATAGATGCGAGACCGGTGCTTTTTCGGGTTCCTGAGCCTGTTTTCCCTCCTTAACTTTTTCTGTAAAGACTTGCTAAGTTTTCACCCCCTACCCCTATCTTTGCCGCAAATTTAGACACCCTTATGGCCCTTAAATCCTTGAAATTAGTACTGGTAGCGATTTTCAGCCTTTTTGCCATGGTTTTTTCTGCCCCTTTGTTTGCACAGGATTCACTGCATACGGAAGCGGTTCCGGAAGGTCATGAGCAGGCGGGCCAGGAAAAAAAGGAAGGATTTAATGCGGCTGAAGTGATTTTCGGACATATCCTCGATAATCATGAATTTCATTTTACAGAATACCATGATGCAGAAGGTAATGTGCACCATGTGTCCATACCCCTGCCCATCATCCTGTATTCAAAGGAAAGGGGATTGACTGCTTTTTCATCTGCCCGGTTTGAACACGGGGAAGCAGCCTACAATGGATATAAAATTGAAGACGAAAAAATTGTTGCCGTTGATGAATCCGGTAAGGTGGATGAAAATTGTAAAGTATACGATCTCTCCCTGACCCGTAACGTGGTGCAGATGATGATTGCGTTGGGTATCCTGACCTGGCTGATGTTGTCCATTGCAGCCGCCTACAAAAGAGGGGAAGGGGTCACTTCGGCTCCCAGGGGCAAACAGAACCTGCTGGAAGTGCTGATCATTTTTGTAAGGGATGAAATTGCGGTTCCCAATCTTACCCATAAGGCGCATAAATACCTGCCTTATTTGCTGACCACTTTTTTCTTTATCCTGATCAATAACATATTCGGACTTATTCCGGGTACGGCCAATGTAACGGGTAATATTGCCTTTACGGTTGTACTGGGTTTGATATCCTTTGTGGTGATCCTGGCAAGTTCCAACCGTCATTTCTGGGGTCATATCTTCAACCCGCCCGGCGTTCCACTGGGTGTTAAGTTTATTCTGATCCCTGTTGAATTCCTGGGTGTATTTATCAAGCCCTTTGCATTGATCATTCGTCTTTTCGCAAACATGGTTGCAGGGCATATCATCATCATCTGTCTGATCTCGCTGATTTTCATATTTGGTGAAATGAATGCGGTTGCGGGATGGGGTACATCACCTGTGGCTATCGGTTTCACGGTGTTTATATATTTTATCGAGATACTGGTGGCGTTCATACAGGCGTATATTTTCACCAACCTGACTGCTTTGTTCATCGGTTCAGCCTTTGAAGGGGAGCATCATGACGAGCAGATCCATATTTAAAAAAGTTTTTTATTCACTAATAATAACACGATCATGAGTTTATTGACAAGTTTACTGGATGGAACTGCGAATGCAGGCGGAGCCATCGGTGCAGGTTTAGCTGCCATCGGTGCAGGTTTGGGTATCGGTCAGATTGGTAAAGGTGCGGTAGAAAGTATCGCCCGTCAGCCTGAAGCGATGAACGACATCCGTTCTAACATGATCCTGGCAGCGGCACTGGTGGAAGGTGCTGCCCTGTTCGGAATCATCGTAGGGTTCCTGGCAATGGTATTGAAATAAGCCATTGTAAGCTGATTAACTGCACCTGAAGTACAGGACGGAGGGTGCAGTTATTTTCAAACTGCTTTTTCAAAAAAGAAGTTATCAAGTTACCAATTTCCGCCCAGCGGAGCTTAATAGAAACCGTTTATGAAATTACTTACACCGGATCCGGGGTTATTAATATGGACCCTGCTTGCATTTTTAATCGTTTTCTTTATCCTGAAATACATGGCATGGCCGGCCATCCTGAAAGGGTTGAAGGACCGTGAAACAGGTATCACGAATGCGATTGCAACAGCTGAGAAAGTAAAAGCTGAAATGGCTGCCTTGAAAAACGAGAATGAAGCCCTGATGGTTCAGGCCCGTGAAGAAAGGAGTGTCATGATCAGGGAAGCCAAAGAACAGGCAACCAAAATGATCAGTGATGCCAAGGATAAGGCCAAGGCGGAATATGACAGGATTGTGGCCGATGCACAGGTTGCCATCACCCAGCAAAAAAATGCGGCATTGATCGACGTAAAAAACCAGGTGGGTTCATTGGTGATTGAAGTGAGTGAAAAAATTCTGCGCCGTGAGCTGAGTAACAAAGGGGAACAGGAAAAATATATCACAGAATTAGCAGAAGGAGTGAAACTGAATTAATCTGAAAAGCTGGGTTATTGCGTGTAAGTTCCATTACCGGGATCCCGCAAAACCTCCGGTTATCAGATTTTCAAATTGAACCAAGTCAAATTGAAAAAATGCCCAATCCACGTTTAGCAAACAGATATGCAAAAAGCCTGATCGACCTGGCAACAGAGAAAGGTCAGCTGGAAGCTGTGTATGCTGATATGCAATATTTACAGGCTGTATGCAAAGTCAGCAAGGATTTTGTTGCGTTGCTGAAAAGCCCCATCATCAAATCTGATCAGAAGAACAG
>JAGWTX010000614.1 GCA_028875955.1 Bacteroidota bacterium
TATCATAATTATTTTATACAATGATTAATACTCGCACCAATTAAAATAGAAGCGTTGGCTTTTTCTTTCAATCCTTTTCGTTGTGCGCCATTTAACATAATATTAATTATAGGTTTATTAAAATATAAAAGAAAGCATACCAATCAGTTAGCAAAGCTGGTAAACACAGAACAATCGGATAATCCTATAAGCCTGTATCATGATACCTATCTATGAACTGAGACAACATTTCAAAACAAGATGCAATCAACATACCTGTATGCATATAATATTATATAGTTGAGAAACAAAATCAATCCCTGCAATTAGGTACCTTTAAAAAAACAAGTTATGCATGTATACGATAACCTGGTTGTGGCCCTCAATGATTTAAAAAAACGGGGCTTCACCACAGACTTTAATATTGCTTTCGATGCCCTGCAATGCAGTCAGACCGGCGAAAAACTCTCACCCGAAGAATTTGAGATCGTGGAGCATTATCGTTTTGAAGGCAATACCAACCCCGATGATTCCAGTGTTTTATACGTGATCCAATCACACGACGGTACCAAAAAAGGCGTTCTGATCAATGCCTATGGCGCTTACGGCGATGCCATGAGCGACCGGTTGATCCAGAAACTATCGGTTCACGAATAATCCTTTCCACAGATCTTCCAACCTTAAATAGTAAACGAATTATGTTGCACAGACGTCGATTCCTGCAATTGGGCTCCCTGGGCCTGGGTTCCTTTTCCCTAGCATCCTTTTATTCCGGCAAAGCGGATATCCGCAAACCCATTGTGATCTCTACCTGGCACGAAGGCATTGCCGCCAACCAGGAAGCCTGGAAAATCCTCCGCGAAGGCGGCCGCTCCCTCGATGCTGTTGAAAAAGGTGTCATGGTTACCGAATCCTCCCAAAACTGTTGTGTGGGCCTCGGTGCCAATCCCGACCGGGATGGCTTTGTTACCCTGGATGCCAGCATCATGGACGAATACGCCAATTGCGGCAGCGTGGCCTACCTGGAACGCATCAAACACCCCATTTCCGTTGCCAGACGCGTGATGGAAAAAACACCCCATGTCATGCTGGTTGGCTCCGGTGCCCAGCAATTCGCCGTGGAAGAAGGATTTCCCCTCGAACCCCAGCAACTCTCTAAAGAAGCGGAAAAAACCTATAAAAACTGGCTGAAAAAAAGCGAATACAAACCCGTTATCAATATCGAAAACAGCGGTAATCATCCCAACCAGACCGCTTTTGTACCCACTCGTTTCGAAAACGGCGAATTTAACCACGACACCATCGGGATGGTGGCCATGGATGCCCACGGAAACCTCAGCGGAAGCTGTACCACCAGCGGCATGGGTTTTAAAATGCGCGGACGTGTAGGCGACTCCCCCATTATCGGTGCGGGTCTGTTTGTAGATAATGAAGTGGGCGCTGCCACCGCAACCGGTCAGGGCGAAGACGTGATCCGGATCTGTGGCTCACACCTGGTGGTGGAACTCATGCGCCAGGGACTATCCCCGGAAAATGCCTGCAAAAAAGCCGTTGAAAGAATCATCAAGATCAAGGGTGATAAGGCCAAAGAGATCCAGGTAGGATTTATCGCCCTCAATAAACAGGGCGAATATGGCGGTTACTGCATACAGAAGGGTTTTAATTTTGCCGTTTGCTATGCAGATGATAAAAACTATATGGTGGATGGCAAATATTTATTGTAATCAACAATCCTAAGTTGCAGATAACCAATTAATTTTAAAAAAGAACAACCCCATCTTTTGTTACTCGAAATAGCCGTTTTTAATCTCGAATCCGCCCTTCAGGCTGCCGCGGCCGGGGCAGACAGGCTGGAACTTTGTGAGAACCCGCTGGAGGGTGGCACCACCCCTTCCTATGGAACTTTACACCAGGTCCGGTCATTGGTATCCATACCGGTATTCCCCATCATCCGTCCGAGAGGGGGTGATTTCTTATTCAGTCCGCGGGAAATTGAGGTCATGAAAAAAGACATTGCCCTCTGCAAGGAACTGGGTTTTGAAGG
>JAGWTX010000038.1 GCA_028875955.1 Bacteroidota bacterium
AAACTGATTAATGCCGTCTCTCGGGAGCAGATAGCCGATGACACATAGGATAATCCAGATGGCAACGGTAATCATCAGGGCCCTGAAATTGCCGATCTTATCCGAAAGAAGGGCTACCAGGTATGCGCCGGGTATGGCAATCAGTTGGATGATAAGAATGGCGATGATCAGGTTTTGGGTGGGAATGTTCAATTCGCTTTTACCATACAGGGTGGCCGCCAGCATCACTGTTTGGACACCCATATTATAAAAGAAAAAGGCACCCAGGTATTTTTTTAAAACCGGCATATGACTCAGTTGTTTCCAGACCTTATTCAATTCCTTGTAACCATGTGTGATAATATTTCCCCTGTCTTCCGGTTGGCCAATAGGGGTGCCTTTGGGCAATCTGGCCAGGGAGAACTGCCCGAATCCCCACCACCAGATACCTACCAGCAGAAAGGAGATCTGGGATGCTTTGCCAATGGTGATCCCGAAAAGATCGGGCTTCAGAACGAAAACGAAGCAAATGATCTGCAGGATCACACTCCCGATATAGCCCATGGCAAAACCCTTGGCACTTACCCGGTCCTGGTCTTCCGGCGCCGCGATCTCCGGCAGATAGGAGTTGTAAAAAACCAGACTGCTCCAGAAACCCACACAGGCAACGATCAGGCAAAGCAGTCCATATCCCAGATTGGATGCATCAAAAAAGTATAGGGCGCTGCAGGCAATACTTCCCATGGTACAGAAAAAGAAAAGAAATTTTTTCTTGTTGCCTTTGTAATCCGCAATCGAAGAAAGCAGGGGTGACATGAGGGCTACCAATAAAAAAGCGATAGCCAGCGCATAGTTATACAAGGAGGTATTTACAAAGGTTCTGCCAAACAAGTGCACGGTATCATTGGAAGTGGCATCATTGCCATCACCGGTTACCGATTCAAAATAAGCGGGGAAAATGGTTGATGTGATGACAAGGTTATATACACTGTTCGCCCAGTCGTACATAGCCCAGCCATTGATGACTTTTTTGGAAGCAGTTTGCATCTATGTCAGTTTTAAAGGTCAGCTGTAATCGAACCTTGGTTTATTGCAGATAGCCTGTCAGAACCAGTATCAGCAGGATTCCGCCCACCAGCACACGGTACCATCCAAACAAGCGGAAACCATGTTTTTGCAAATAACCGATAAAGAATTTGATAGCCAGCATGGCAACAACGAATGCGATCAGGTTCCCCAGTCCCAGCATGATCAGGTTCTGTTTGTCCTGTAAAAGTTCCGGATTGTCTTTCCAGGCCTTGAGTAATTTATATCCCGTTGCCGCCGCCATGGTGGGTACAGCCAGAAAAAAGGAAAACTCTGCAGCCAGGTTCCTGGATAATTTTTGTTGCATACCCCCGATGATACTGGCCGCACTGCGGCTGGTTCCCGGAATCATGGCCAGACACTGCCAGATCCCAATGATAAATGCATTGGAGAGACTGATATTCTCTTCTTTTTCAACAGTGGATTGCTTAAAAAAGCGGTCAATAAATAAGAGAATAAAACCTCCCAGCAACATGGTAATGGCCACCGTTAAAGGGCTTTCCAGCAGGGCATCAATCTTTTTTGAAAAGATGGCACCCAAAACCAGGGCGGGTATCACTGCAACCAACAGCTTCAGGTAAAAATTCAGCTTATTTAGCGGGAAGAATTTCTTCCAGTAAAGTACAATCACCGAAAGGATAGCACCGAACTGGATGGCTATTTCAAATAGTTTGGTAAATGGATCGGATGCCATATGAAACACAGAGCTGGCAATGATCATATGACCGGTGGAGGATATGGGTAAAAACTCGGTAATTCCTTCGATTACTGATGTAACAATCGTTTCAAAAAGAGTCATAAGGTTGGTTTTGAAGAATCCGTTTGCCTGTCAGGAACAATTGGAATATTTAAAGATAATAGTAAAGATTGAATAGTTGAAGGGCAGGATTCATAGTTTTATTGCGGTGGTGGTTAGTTTGAAAGAGGAACTGCAGGGTTTACTTATCCGATAACGGACATGAAAAAAGCGGTAAAATACCGCTTTACAAAAAAAGTATCGCCAATGGTTACTTCGCCACTGCTGCTTTCGGCTTTTTAAAAATGGCGAAGATCTCAATACCCAGACCCAATAAAAACATGGCAGGTGCAATGGTTATCCGGGTGGTACTGTATACCTCATTGGGATTAAAGACATTCGGGTCGTTGCTTTTCCCGCCGCTCATCAGTACCAGACTCAGTGCGATGACAATACCGCCGATCAGCATCCAGGTATAATTTTCCTTTGTAAATAAGGCTGTGTGTAGATTTTTCTTTTGCTCGCTCATAACGATAATATTTGCTTTAAATAAATGATAAGATAGGTGATAAAACACCAGGATCAATACAAATCATCCAGTTTCATTTTTAAATATTTTAAAACACTCCTGTGGGTACTGAATACGGAAATACCCACTCCCAGAATGATCAATCCGCCAAACAGGATCAGGGTTAGTTTTGTGTCCCTTATCGTTTTTAGCTGGGGGAACTGATTTTCAGCCCAACTGATCAGGGCAAACAATAAAAAAATGGCAATACCCGAACTGATCAATCCGTTGATCAGGGCCCGAATATTGAGCGGTTTGGCAATAAATCCCCTCGTGGCACCAACCATCTGCATGGTTTTGATCAGAAAACGGTTGCTAAACATGGCCAGACGAATGGTATTATCGATACTGAATGTTACTATCAGGCATAAAATGATGGCAACCACCAGAAAGATCAGTCCAATTTTCGAGGCCCTTTCATTCAGGTTACCCACCAGGCTTTTCGGGTATTGTAAATCCGTGATCTGATTCCCATAAGCCGCCATCAGGTCGTTGGCGATTTTTGTCAGGCTATCACTGTTTACATAAGCGGCTTTGGCATAGAAATCAATGCTTTCTGGAAGGGGGTTCACATCCAGGATGGTAGCCCAGTCTTCATTGTTCTCCTTGTTCCAGATCTCCTTGGCCATTTTCTTGTCTACATAGGTCACATTCTTGGCATAGGGTTTCTGGGCAATGTAAAGTTGGATCTGGCCAATCGTATCCTTGTTCAGGGTGCGCAGATACGCACTCAAACGGATATCCTCTTTGAAAGCATTACCAACCGAACTGATATTCAGGAAAAACCAGCCCATGATCCCCATGATCAGTAAAACCAAGGCCACTCCGATAATGCTATAGAGATAATTGGGTTTACTACGTTTCATTGATGATTTTCCGATAACTGCCATGTTGCAAAAATATTTTATGGATGCTAATAGAACACCGGGAAGGTGACTGACCCTAGCGCAAATGTAGGCTTTTGCAACCTAAACACTTACATTTGCAGCCACCCCTGCGACCAAATTGCATTGGAAAATAGGGCATTCAGGCGGGAATTGGGTTAAAGAATTGTTAGGATTGTTTTTTGCTTTTTATTTCGCCCCTATCCGCTTTGCCCGAAACGCCAAATGACTTCGGGAATCTCTGTCTGAATGGTCCCGATTTTGCGGAAAAATACCGGTTGGTCAGGGGTTAAAAGAGACATCAGTTCACATAAATGCTCCGAAAGGATATGGAATACGATTTCAGGAAGATTGAGAAAACATGGCAACAAAATTGGAAAGACAAAAATGTGTATGCCGTAAGTAATACCAGTAACAAACCCAAGTGTTATGTATTGGATATGTTTCCCTACCCAAGCGGGGCAGGGCTGCATGTGGGACATCCGCTGGGATATATTGCTTCGGATATCTATAGCCGGTTTAAAAGGCTGAAAGGCTTTAATGTTTTGCATCCGATGGGTTATGACGCATTTGGTTTACCCGCAGAACAATATGCCATTGAACATGGGGTACATCCGGCAACCAGTACCGCAAAAAACATCGACACATTCCGCCAACAGCTGGATAATATCGGTTTCTGTTATGACTGGAGCCGGGAAGTTCGTACCTGCGAACCCGGTTATTACCGATGGACCCAATGGATCTTCCTGCAACTTTTTGAGAGTTTCTTTAACAGGAAAACCCAAAAGGCAGAACCGATCGCCGTTCTGATCAAATCTTTTGAACAGGAGGGGAATGCCATCCATCCCTGTCCGGCCAACTCATCGCTTTCCTTTTCTGCTGCCGGATGGGCAGCTGCCACGGAAAAGGAAAAACAGGAAATCCTTATGCAGTATCGATTGGCTTTTTGCGGTTATGGTGAAGTGAACTGGTGTGAAGCATTGGGTACGGTATTGGCGAATGACGAAGTGGTGAACGGGGTCAGTGAAAGAGGGGGTTATCCGGTTGTAAAAAAGAAACTCCGGCAATGGTACCTGCGGATTACGGAATATGCCGACCGCCTGCTGGAAGGACTGGAAACGATCGAGTTCAGTGATGCCATGAAAGAAATGCAGACCAACTGGATCGGGAAATCATACGGTGCCGAGATCGATTTTGAGATCCTGCTTCCGCAGGGAGGAGAAGGGAACCATGCTTTTACCAAACTCCCCTCCCCGCTCAGGGTGTATACCACCCGTCCGGACACCATTTTCGGGGTCGACTTCATGGTGATCGCACCCGAACATGATTTAATTGAACAGATTACCACTGAGGAGCAAAAAACGGCGGTCGGGGAATACATCACTTATGTAAAAAGCCGCAGCGACCGCGAACGCCAGGCCGAAAAAAGAATTTCGGGCTGTTTTACCGGTGCTTTTGCGGTGAATCCGTTCAACGGCAAAAAAATCCCGATCTGGATTTCAGAATATGTGCTTGCAGGTTATGGTACCGGTGCTATTATGGGGGTACCCTGCGGGGATGAACGCGATCACAGATTTGCAAAACATTTCCATATTCCGATCACCAATATTATCGGTGCACATTACGATGGAACCGATGCCAATCCGACCAAGGAAGCTTTGCTGGAAAACAGTGAATTCCTGAACGGTATAAGGATGCGGGATGCCATTGACATTGTAAATACCAGGCTGGAGGAAATGGGTATTGGCAAGAAAAAGGTAAATTATAAAATGCGCGATGCTGCATTCAGCCGCCAGCGATATTGGGGTGAACCCTTTCCCATCCAATGGAAAAACGGGGTGGCGGAACCCTTAAGCGAAACCGAATTGCCCTTACTGTTACCGGAGGTGGAAAGTTATCGTCCCGGTCCGGAAGGGGAAGGGCCATTGGCCAATATTCCCGAATGGGTGGCCAGGGAGCTCGAAACCAATACCATGCCCGGTTATGCAGGCAGCAGCTGGTATTTTCTCCGTTATATGGATCCGCACAATACAACGGCTTTCTGCGACAGGAAAGTGAGTGATTACTGGAACCAGGTGGATCTCTATATTGGTGGAACCGAACATGCTGTAGGGCATCTCTTGTACAGCCGTATGTGGACCAAGGCTTTGTTTGATCTCGGCCATATCGGTTTTGATGAACCCTTCCGGAAACTGTTGAACCAGGGAATGATCCAGGGGAGCAGCCGGTTTGTCTATCGATTGAAAGGAACGGAAATCTTTGTGTCTTATGAACTAATCGAAAAAGGGAAATACACAATGGATCAGGTGGATCCCATACGGGTGGATGTGAATTTTGTGGATGGTGTTGAACTGGATAAAGCACATTTTGTCAAATGGCGGAATGGAGAATATGCTAACGCAAAATTTGAAATGGAAGCTGACAGATACATCTGTGGTGTGGAAGTGGAGAAGATGTCCAAGTCGAAATTCAATACTGTAAACCCTGACGACCTGGTTGAGAAATTCGGTGCCGATACTTTCCGCATGTATGAAATGTTTCTGGGGCCGGTAGACCAGAGCAAGCCCTGGGATACCAAGGGGATTGAAGGGGTACACCGTTTCCTGAAAAAACTGTGGCGTTTGTTTTTTGATGAGGTAAAGGGAAAACGCTGGGAGACTGAAGCACCAACTGCGGCGGAATGGAAAGTATTGCACCGCACCATCAAAAAGATTGAAGAAGATACCGATCGATTTAGTTTTAATACGGCTGTCAGTGCGTTCATGATCTGCGTGAACGAACTGGCTGATTTGAAATGTTATAAACGTGATATCCTCCAGCCACTCATCATCCTGCTTACACCCTATGCACCGCATATCTGCGAGGAACTGTGGATGGCTTTGGGAAATGAGGGGACTGTTCTGGATGCGGAATACCCGAAATACGAGGAGAAATATACGGTCGAATCCTCCAAAGAATATCCCGTCAGTATCAACGGGAAGGTCCGCACCAATATTAACATTGCTTTAGATGCAACTGCGGAACAGGTTCAGGAAATTGCCCTCGCAAACGAACTCGTACAAAAATGGATGGAAGGAAAAACTTTGAAAAAATTCATTTTTGTAAAAGGCAAAATGATTAACCTGGTTATCTGATGGGATGAATATCCGGGAAGCGGACTTTTTTCCGGATCTTACCGATAGCTGCCTTTTTGTTTGCCGGAAACCGCAAACTAAAACGCTATATATGAAAACAATGTTTACACTACTGTTTCTTGCCGGTATGGGCAGTCTGTCGCATCTTAAGGCTGCAACTGTTTCAAAGGATTCAACTGAGACTTTGCTGCAGGCCAGGATGAAACAGATGGAGATCCATGTACAGAAATTACAGGCTGAGATCCGGGTACTGAAATTAGCAGACAGTCTTCATCTTTCAGAGCTGCAGAAGTTGAAAAACTCGCTTCGCCAATCAGCCCCCCGAAAGCTGGTGATCAGCCGGGTAGGCTCAAAACAGGCAAATATCCAATAGAACTTTATAAGGACCGGTCTACGGTCCTTTTTTCTGGCCATTCAAATAAGTTTCCTTTTTTGTTTCCGGGTGTTTATTAACTTGTCAGCACAAACTAATTTTTGCTGAATGAGAAAGATAATGACCCTCGCCTTTTGCTGCTGGTTAAGCGCAAGTGTTTTAGCCCAAAACGGAGAGCCCTATTTTTTATCCAACCCCTGTCTGACTCCCGACGGCCAGACCGTTGTGTTTTGTTTTGAAGGGGATCTCTGGAAAGCTCCGGTGGCTACCGGACAGGCAGTGCGATTAACTGCCATGCAGGGATATGAAACCAATCCCCGGATCTCCCCGGATGGCAAATGGCTGGCATTTACCGGCAGACAATTGGGTAATGCCGATGTATACCTGATGCCCATGGCCGGGGGTGATATCCGACAACTCACTTTTCACAGTGCCACCGATGAGGTGAATAGCTGGAGCTGGGATAGCCAGACCATTTATTTCACTTCCAACCGTACGGGTGCACAATCCGGTTATACGGTCGGCATTCAGGGAGGCACTCCCCAGCGCTTGTTCGGGGATAATTATTTTCTGTATGATCATGGGTTATTTGAAAACCCGGTAAACGGGGATATATTCTTTAACGATACCTGGGAGAGTAGCAACCAGGTGGCCCGTAAAAGATACAAGGGGCCCTTTAATCCGGATATCCAATCCTATAACCTGAAGACAAAATCCTATAAAAAATATACCGACTGGATCGGGAAGGATTTTGGGGTTTCCATCGATAAAAAAGGGGCTATCTATTTTATTTCTGATGAATTCAACGGTGAATACAATCTTTACACATTTGAGGATGGTAAAAAGAAATTACTTACCCGCTTTACCAGTTCTATCAAAACACCCATCGTAAATGCGGCAGGTGGTGAAGTGGTGTTCGAAAAGGATTATCAGTTATGGCTTTATTCGGTAGCCAGTGGAAAATCATCCAGGCTTTCCATCACCTTACCCATCAACCAGGTATTGCCAGCCAGTAAAGATTACGAAGTGACCCGCAACATCAGTGCTTTTGACATTTCACCCGATGGGAAAAAGATGGCATTTATAGCAAGGGGTGAATTGTTTGTAAGCGATGTTGAAGGAAAATTTGTTCAACAGATCAACAAGCACAATACAGAGCGGGCCATGGAAGTGAAATGGCTGAGTGATAACAAGACCCTGCTTTTTAACCAGACAGTGGACGGCTATCAGAATCTGTTTACGGTTGCAGCGGATGGATCGGCTCCCGTAAAACAGATTACCAGCGACGCAAAAGATAACCGTGCCCTGGTGTTCAATAAGAAAAAAACAAAGGCCGTTTACCTGAGCGGAAGGGATGAAGTGCGGTTACTGGATCTGAAAACACTGGAGAGTAAGATGCTGGTTAAGGACGAGATCTGGGCATTCCAGAATGCGGATCCCGGATTTTCACCCAATGATGAATATGTATACTTTACGGCCTTCAGGAATTTTGAACAGGATATTTTTGTGTATCGTCTGGCTGATGGAAAAATAACCAATCTGACAAAAACCGGTGTAACCGAAACCAATCCACTCTGGTCGCCGGATGGGAAATACCTGTATTTTGTTTCCTCACTGACCCGCCCTTCCTATCCTTTCGGGATGCGTGACCCCAGGATCTACCGGATGTCATTGGAAAAATGGGATGATCCCTTCAGAAGCGATAAATACAATGACCTGTTTAAGGAAGAGAAGAAAGATTCTTCCAAGAAGGAATCTGCCAACCTGCCCATCGTTATCGATACGGTAAATATCATGGACAGGATTGAACAGATCGGTCCTGATTTTGGTTCCCAGTATCTTTTGAAAGTGTTGCAGAAAGGGGATAAGACCACGGTTCTGTATGCCAGTAATCATGCAGAAGGAAAAATGTCCTTATGGAAAACCGTATTGGATCCATTTGAAAAACCCAAAACAGAAAAAATAGCCGGCGCAGATGCAGGTGGATTTGATTTCGCAGATGCGGGGGATAAAAACATGCTTTTATTCAACGGAGGTATTTATAAACTGAACCTGGATGCCAATAAAGTGGATGCTGTTCCCGTTAGCTACACATTCCGAAGAGACCTGGCCGATGAGTTTAACCAGATCTTTTCAGAAGCCTGGGCAAAAATCGCCGAGAATTATTATGATGAACATTTTCACGGCGTGGATTGGACCGCGATAAAGAAAAAGTATGCGGCTTTTATCCCTTATCTGAATAACCGGGCCGATCTGCGCATACTGCTGAATGACATGTTGGGTGAACTCAACTCTTCTCACCAGGGTTTCTCCTCATTCGGCGGGGAAGAATCTGTAGACCTGAGCAACCGCACGATGGAAACCGGCATTCAGTTTAAGAATATGGAACCTTATACGGTTGACTATGTAATCAAAAACAGCAATGCAGACAAAGCCTCCATCGACATACAACCGGGGGATGTGTTGGTAAAAGTGAATGATGAAACTGTCAATACGACAAAAGACAGGAATTATTATTTCAGCAAACCTTCCCTGGATAAAGAGATCCGTTTGACCTTCAGCAGGGCTGGTAAAACAATGGAAGTCAAAATTCATCCCCAGTCCAGTATTGGTGCCAACCTGTATGACCAATGGATCGATCAAAACCAGCAAAGGGTTGATGAAAAAAGCAAGAACCGCATCGCTTACCATTGTATGAAAAATATGGGTCTCGGGGAACTGGATAAATTTTTGATTGACATGACCCGCGATTTTTACCAGAAGGACGCCCTGATATTGGATCTTCGGTACAACACAGGGGGAAATGTTCACGATGAGGTGTTGAAGTTTTTAAGTCAGCATGCCTATCTCAAATGGAAATACCGCCAGGGAAGCTTAACCACCCAATCCAATTTTGCACCGGCAGACAAACCCATTGTGCTGCTTACGAATGAGCAGTCGCTTAGTGATGCAGAAATGACTGCACAGGGATTCAAGGCTTTGAAACTGGGTAAGATTGTCGGGGAGGAAACCTATCACTGGATCATCTTTACGAGTGGTGCGGGACTGGTAGATGGTTCCTTTGTCCGTTTACCCAGCTGGGGATGTTATACCCTGGATGGCAAAGACCTGGAAGCCACTGGCGTCACACCTGATATCCGGGTTCCCATGAATTTTGTGGACAGAATCAATCACCGGGATCCACAGCTCGACAGGGCCATTGATGAGATCTTACAATCGTTGAAATCATATGTTGGAAAATGATTGGTTGCCAATTTGGGAAGAAAACCAGCTAAAACCTGTTGTACCGTTCTCATCAGCAACGGATAGGTTGCTGTTATTGGATTTTACAGAAAAAAACAGATCGCTCAGGGCTGATATCCTGGATGATACCCCTGCATTTTCCGCTTATATTGCCCAGCAACTCAGGCAGGAAGGTGCGCGTTATGGTATCGGGGGTTATGACGAGCACAGGACTGTTTACAGCAGAAGCAAAGTGTTTGATGCAAAGGAAGGACAGGCACCCCGCCGTTTGCATCTGGGTATCGATATCTGGGGCTCTGCGGGTACACCGGTTTCAGCCCCCATCGATGGCATGGTGCACAGTTTTGCATTTAATGACCGGTTTGGAGATTATGGGGCTACCATCATCCTGGAGCATGCTGTTCA
>JAGWTX010000615.1 GCA_028875955.1 Bacteroidota bacterium
CCTGCGTGTTCTTCATGTGCTACAGTATTTTCCATATATAGATTGCTTAATGAATTAAAAGATTGTTTGCATTTAGATCAGGTAAAAACAGGTGAATACAAATACCCATACCAGGTCTACAAAGTGCCAGTAAAGACCAGCTTTCTCGATCATCAGGTAATGTCCTCTTTTTTCAAATTTATCGGTCAGCGTCATAATCAGCATGATGATATTGATGATCACACCTGAGAACACGTGGAAACCGTGGAATCCGGTGATGGTAAAGAAATAATTGGTGAAATTCGTAGAGGAAGCCGTTCCATCGTGGTTAGGGAAAGGATTGTGTCCCCACCAGGCGCCTTCCGCATGCAGGTGATTCCACTCCCATGCCTGGCAGCCTAAGAAAGCCAGACCACCGAGAATGGTCAGGATCAGGTTGATGGATACTTTTTTCTTATCCATATTGTGACCGGCATGTACGGCCAGTACCATGGTAACCGAGCTGATGATCAGGATAAATGTCATGATACTTACAAACACCAGCGGGGCATGTACACCTTCCGGAGCAAAGGGGAAACTTCTGAAAACTTCATTCGGGTCAGGCCATCCATTGGTTGAAAAGCGAATGGTTCCGTAGGAGATCAGAAAGGCGCCAAATGTGAAGGCATCACTCATCAGGAAATACCACATCATCAATTTGCCGTATTCTACGTTGAAGGGACTCTTTCCGCCGCTCCACAATTTGGTGGGTGTAACTGTTGTTGTTGACATGTTTTAATCTAAAATTTCGTTACAAAAATATTGGCTACTGTTCAAAAAAGGTGAATAAAGGCCAACTTTTTCTTAAACTATCCGATCCAGTTGTAAAAGATGAATAAATAGATCCAGAGTATATCTACAAAATGCCAGTAGGTACCTACCAGTTCCAGCGGAAGACTGCTGTAATTTTTCATTTTGACAGAATAGGCCCTGATGAAAATAATTAATAATGCGATCACGCCCCCTAACACGTGCACCATATGCAATCCGGTTATCACAAAGAGAAAGGAGGCGGCTGAGTTGCTTTTGATGCCCGTAAGTGCAATATTCCGGCTTTCCAGGTCCTGGAATCCCAGGGCCTGCATAATGATAAATAGTAATCCCAGTATAGCAGTAATAGTGACCAGTGTACGGTAACGCCCCATTTCCCTTGCCTTAAAAGCCTTGGTTGCCAGGTGAAGCGTCATACTGCTGCAAAGGATCACAACAGTAGAATACCAGAATATCCGCGGCAGATCGAATTCCAGCCAGCTGCTCTGGTTTTTTTTGACAATATAAGCACTGGTGAGTGCTGCAAACATCATGATAATACTGCCAATTCCAACCCAAAGTGTAAACTTGTGCGGATGGATTCTCTTCGGTTCGTTTGTCTGCACGGTAGTGATCATTTTATTGATAATATTTTGTGGTTCACAATTGCCTCCCGGTAGTACCCGATTCCGTTAGGAAACCGAACCCCTGAAAGCTGCTCCCTAATTAGTTATTTACTAATTACAATTGGTTTATTATTCATTAACCCCTTTTCTTTCCTCACTATCCTATTTTATCTGCGAGCAAGGCCAGCAATACGACCGGCAGATAGATATAACTGCTGAACATGACCCTTCTGGCTGCTTTGGCATTCATCTCACGGTATAAGCGAACACTTTGCACCACCATGAAAAGGTTACAGAACACCAGGATCCACATACTCACCTGACCAGACATTCCGAAATAAAAGGGCAGTATTCCCACGGGGATCATCAATACAGAATACATGATTCCCTGAACAGCCGTAAAACGTGTCGGTCCCTTATCAGCCGGCAGGAGTTTGAACCCTGCTTTGCTGTAATCTCCATGCGCCACCCAGGCGATAGCCCAGAAATGCGGAAACTGCCAGAGAAACTGAATGGCGAACAGGATCCATCCCCCCATACTCGAAAAATGGTGCCCGTTTGCCGATACCATGGCGAAGGGATCCAGCGTGTTTGTGGCAGCCACCCATCCGATCAGGCAGGGCAAA
>JAGWTX010000616.1 GCA_028875955.1 Bacteroidota bacterium
CTGATATCCTCATCATCCTCCAGGTTATTCATCTGCTGCATTATCCATGGATAACGCCAGGACACCCTGCGGCTAAGCGGTTTTACGGTAAACTTCTTGGGATTGGGTAAGCAGGCAATGATCATTGCAGATTCCGCCCTGCTTAGCTGTTTGGCCGATTTCCCGAAATATTTTTGTGCTGCCGCTTCGATCCCAAAAACGCCCGGGCCCATTTCAATCACATTCAGATACACTTCCAGGATTCTTTTCTTGCCCCAAAACCATTCGATCATTTTTGTAAAATACAATTCGGGCACTTTGCGGATATATTTGGTGATACCGCCACCCTGCCAGAGAAAAACATTTTTGGCTACCTGTTGTGTTATGGTGCTCGCACCCCCACCCAGGGGAATCCTTGTTTTCTTCCCTTTCTTTTTGGGTTTGAGACTTTTTTCAATCGCATCCCAGTCAAACCCGCCGTGATCCATAAATGACTGGTCTTCGCTGGCAATGGCCGCCAGTTTGGCGCTACCGGCTATCTGGTTCCAGTTTACATAATCCCGCTTAAGACCATATCCAAAACTGTTGCTGATCTGCGTCAGGGTAATGGGGGGCATGACCCAGCGGCAAATAATGATATACAAAAAGGAGGAAAGGAACATCCAGAAAACGATGCGCTTACTCCAGCGCCAGATTTTCTTCCAACCTTTTTTGACATTCTCTTTCATGAGGGGAAGATACAAAAACAGAAGTTCCGAAATAACACCTATTACATTCGGATGGTTTGCATCGAATATCTTTTACCCAGTTTGATATAGGTCTTGTGACTCATATGCAACAGGGTGCCCATCAAAAAGACCCCTCCCGCCACACCCAGCCTGGTAGCATTCACAGAACTAAACAGGGGATCACTTTTGATAAGGCTGTTTACGAGGTTCAGGAAAAGATAGGCACCGCTACCCAGCTGCAACAAAGCGCCGTTGGTTATGATTCCTGCATAATCCCTTTTGGGCATACCATAGATTTCGTTTACATGTAGCTGCAGCAAACCCAGTTTCGCCGTATCGATTGTGGGAAATCCAAATTGGTTGGGTACCTGAACGATTGAAATCTGTTCTATCAGTATTGAATCATTGTGGATTTTTTTAATGATCCCCTGGATCCACTGCCTGCTGCTGAACTGAAAATTGATCACACTACCCGGAACCCAGGTCTGAATGGTTTGATTTTTATGTTTCATCACCAACAGATCGGATTGCGAAAAGGAATCTGTACCAAGGAGCAGGATACAAAAAAGGATAAGCAGTGTTTTCACTTTTCTAAGTTAAGCGTTCGTTCTTGTTCGGATGCCAGGAAACTGTTAAGGAGATGTTTATGTCTTGCCATAGGCAAGAATACCCCAGCACAAAGCAATACCAAACCCAATCAGAATGATGCCGGAGAGCTTATTGATATTCCCTAATATTTTGGGCGTGAGTTTGGATCGTAAACGGGCCGCCAGTGCCACTTTTGCGATATCGGTAATCAATACAAAAAGAAGACAGGTTCCAAAAACGATGGTACGGTATTCCAAAGGGTGTAGTGCGGATTGAGAATCGGCAAGTATGGCTGCCGTCCAGGCAAACCAAAAAAGAAATACCCCCGGATTCAGGATATTCATAAAGAAACCGGATAGAAAAACAGCCACAAAGTCCCGTTTTCTGAATTTCTTTTCAATGATATTATTGTCTTCATCCGTCTTCACTTTTTTAAAGAAAAGTGTATAAACCCCCATCGCAACCAGAAAGATGCTCCCGGTAACAGCGATAAAGATCTTATGATTCAGGGCTTGATTAAAAAGGGAGGTAAAAAAGTTGCAGACCATTACCAGCGTGATATCGCTCACAGAAATACCCGCCACAAAAACATAACCGGCTTTATGACCGTTGTTGATACTCTGTTTGAGAATGGCAAAAATGACCGGTCCAACCGATATGGCCAGAAATATACCTAATACCAATCCTTTGATCAATGGCGCTATCATCCTGATTCGCTGTTCT
>JAGWTX010000617.1 GCA_028875955.1 Bacteroidota bacterium
GAGAATATTTCCTTGTAAACAACTATCTGTATTTTGACAGCTTTTTTACCGCACAACAGGATGCCACTCTTTTTAATGTGCTTCACCTGAGTGCAGAGAAAAAATTTAAATTGTCCCGTTACTGGAACTGGTATACAGAGATTCATGTGCAACAGACAACGGGGCAGCCTCCCGTCAATCTTCCCTTTCTCCTGACCCGGAACCGCATTGCCTTCGAAGGTAATTTCGCAACCAACCTTTTTTTGTCTACCGGTCTGGAGATCCGTTATAATAGCCCCTACAAAGCCGATAATTATTCCCCCTTTCTGGGTAAATATTTTGTGCAGAATACGCAAACTTTTTCCAACAGGCCGGATATCGCAGCCTTTCTTGATTTTCGCATAAAGAGTTTCAAGGGTTTTTTGCGTATAGAGAACCTGAATACCCTTGACCCCGCCAAAGGTCTTTCCTTTAGCCATCTTAATTACAACACCCAGCAAAATCCGGGTACGGGTTTGTGGATGCGTTTTGGATTGTGGTGGAGTTTTGTGAATTAATGCAAGTGCATTCGGGTAAGCAGCCGCATTGGAATATCCTTCGGTTTCTGTAAGCCAGTACAATTATTTTGAAGCGGATGCTGAAGATTTGGCTTTGTGCCATTCGATCCTCCTGCCCAGGATCAGCTTCATCACAAATCCATCTGTAGCTTTTGTCAAACCAAAACCCGGACCAATATTGACCTCCCATTTAGGGTCCAGATAAAGATCCGCTACCACAAACAGGGCCTGATTGGCTTCGGGCAATTTTTCAAAATGATTGAGAGGTCCCAGATCGCCGTAATATTCCGTACCCAGGCTCATTTTGGGTGAAGCAGCATAGGAGACTTTGATATTGGGAGCAAAAGCGGGCGCGGAGGGTTTATCAACCCCCGAAAAGGTAAAACCCAGGGTAGGGTTCAAACAGAGATACCATTTCCCCAGTGTTTTATCAATGATGGGGCGCAATTCCATATTAAAGCTTTCGGTTGCATATTCCAGACTTTGAAAGCCGATTTCTGCTGAGAGACTCAGGCCAACGGGCAGTTTCCATTTTTCCGGTGCTGCGATCCGCGGACGAATATGGGTGCCGATGATACGCCAGCCATGTTGGGGCGTGTAGTTGGTGAAAAGATAAAAACCCAGTTCAAAATTATCCGTAATGCCATGGGTGATTTCTATGGTTTCATGAAGGGAATGATAGGAGGGTAATACCCCTTTCACGATATCATGGCTACCCACCCCCGTAAAATTGCTATGCAGCTCAAACATGGTTTGTCCCTTTGTCATGGTGGGTGAACCATATACCTGAATCTCATAGTTTTCCTGTGCTGACAGGAACAGAGGTGTCAGAAAAAAGAAGAGAAGCCATTTTTTCATGCTGGAAAGTATAAATGTCTAGATGCTGGTTTTCCGAAATGTTAACCCAAAATACAGATGACACAGTAAAAGGGTTCATTTACTGTATAAAAGGGTGAATGGGGCTCAGGATCGATGAATCCCTTAATGTTTGATCCCCCTTTTCCGGATCATTCCCCCCTTGGTATCTTTCACGCTGTTCATCACTACAAACGCATTGGGATCAATTTTTTCAATCTCTGTATTGAGTTTGTTCAGTTCCAGGCGGGTTATCACGGTATATACGATGTCGATATCATTTCTTTCTCCATGACTTCCAAAGCCCCGTTTTCCCTTATATACGGTAAGCCCTCTACCCATTTTCTCCATGATCATCTTCCGGATCTGTTCACTGTGGGAAGAAACAATTGTGACACCGGTATATTCATCAATGCCTTCAATGATAAAATCAAGCGATTTGGACGCTACCAGGTAGGTGATCATCGAATACAGGGCGGTTTCAACGGATAAGAGGTAAGCCGCCAGGGAAAAAATCAAAACATTGATGATGATAATGATGTCCCCGATGGTGGTGCTCAATTTGCGACCCAGGAAAATGGCCAGCACTTCTGTGCCATCAATAACCGCACCGCCTCTGATGGATA
>JAGWTX010000618.1 GCA_028875955.1 Bacteroidota bacterium
TTTTGCCGGTAAACCCTTGTCATCAGATCCGGCTGTTTTTTCCCTTCCAGTTGATAACCCATCGCATCAATGCTGACTCCGATCACTTTTCGGGTGGAATCCCTGTTGAATTTCGCCGTGCCCTGAAACTGGACAATGGTAAAAAGATCATCGGATTGCTTTTCCAGCGGTGATACCCCTGCAGTGGAAGCCATTGTTAACACACCGCTATCAAGGGTTACGGTAACTTCTGAAACCACACTCCCTTCCGGAAAACTATACTTACCCAGGTATTGCTGTAACAGCGTGTCAGCTGCCGGCGCGTTTTGTGCCCGCAATAAGGTGAAAAAGGAGAGTCCCATGCAAAGGAATAATAATTGCTTTTTCATGAATGTTTGTTGGTTTTACTTGGTCTGAATTGTCACTGAAAATAAACCAATTTATTATATGGATCCCGGAAATCCTGTCTCTCCGGGGTTAAAAAATAAAATCCGGCAAAAATGATTTTCTGCCGGATGGAAACGGAATATAGGATGTTGAGGAGCTGTAGTCATCCTCAAAGACCTTCGTATACGATGGCAGCTCCCTGCCCCACGCCCACACACATGGTGGCCAAACCGTATTTCGACTCTTGCCGATTCATTTCATGTAATAAAGTTGTCGAGATCCTTACCCCGCTGCAACCCAGGGGATGCCCGATGGCGATCGATCCGCCATTCACATTCACTTTGCCGCTATCCAGGTCCAGTTCTTTGATACAGGCCAGGCTTTGGGAGGCAAATGCTTCGTTCAGTTCAATCAGATCCAGGTCGCTTGTTTTTAATCCGGCCCTTTGCAAGGCTTTACCGGATGCCGGCACCGGACCCATTCCCATGATGGCCGGATCTACCCCGGCAATACCCATGCTCACGATGCGGGCCATGGGTTTCAGATCAAACAATTTCACCGCTTCCTCACTGGCCAGTAAGATGGCAGCTGCTCCATCATTGATACCGGAAGAATTACCGGCGGTTACGGTTCCGTCTTTGGCAAATGCCGGTTTTAATCCCGCCAGTTTCTCCAGTGAGGTTTGCCGGGGATGTTCATCCTGGTTAAACCAGGTGATCAGCCGGTCGCTGATCATTTCAATAGCGGTAATCTCCGCATCCCATTTACCCGCTTCAAGGGCTGCAAAATATTTTTGCTGGGAAGCAAGGGCGAATGCATCCTGTGCTTCCCGGCTGATATCCCATTCACGGGCCACGTTTTCTGCCGTTTCACCCATACTATAGGGGTGGTACATTTCGGCCAGTTTCTTATTGGTAAAACGCCAGCCGATAGTGGTATCATAGGTTTCCACCTTGCGGCTAAATGCACCTTCCGATTTAGCGGTTACAAAGGGCGCGCGTGACATGCTCTCCACACCTGCCGCGATATACAACATGCCTTCGCCACACATGATGGCACGGGCTGCATCCATGATGGCCTGTAATCCGCTCGCACACAGCCTGTTTACGGTATTACCACCCACACTCAGTGGCAGACCGGCCAGTAAGGCTGCCATCCGCGCTACATCCCGGTTATCTTCCCCTGCCTGGTTGGCGGCACCTGCTATCACGTCTTCGATTTTGGATGGGTCGATCGTCTGGTTCCGCTGTAACAGGGAAACCAGGGTATGGGCCAGCAGATCGTCGGGTCGGATAGAACTTAATTTTCCGCCATAACGGCCAACAGGTGTTCTCACAGCATCAATCACATAACAGGTTTGCATGGGTGGCATCGAATTTTACAAAAAATAGGTGTGCAAGATAGGTTTTTGACCGGTTTGAAAAATGTATCGGTGTAAATCAGTCATACGGTAATGAGATATGACCGATTTGTCTATAAAAGGAAATATTGATGACCGTTTCAGGTTGCCTGCAAGCATGCCGGTCATTTCAAAATTGCCCATCGCCCATTTTCAAATTCCAATACCTTTGCCACATGAAGGATGCCTTACCCAACATACGCCACCAGAGCCTCTCCGAACTGGAAGAATATTTTAACCGGATCGG
>JAGWTX010000039.1 GCA_028875955.1 Bacteroidota bacterium
CCGCCTATGTAGGATTCCAGGGAACCTGGGAAATCACATTACTGATGTTGCTGGGTACGGTTTATCTGTTGATCTGGGATATCAAGAAACTGTTACCGATCTTTTTCAATGAACCCGATATTGTTATCGATTATTCTTATACGCCCCAACCCTTTATTCATCACTGGTGGTGGCAGGTTCTTGGTGGGATGCTGATAGTGATCACCTTTCTCAACTTACTGTATGCAAATATGTTTATCTGGTTATCGCTTTGCCTGATAACCGGTCTGGGTGGATTACTGATGCATACCCGGATCATTCCAAAGCCGGAACGAAAATAACCGGTTTCCCCTATTTTTCCCGTAAGAGTTCCTCAATGGTCTTTTCAAATTCATTTTTCCATTCGGCATAATGAACCCCGGTACCCGGGCCCTCAAAACCGGCGTGTATTTTCGCTACCCTGCCCTGTTTGTTCAGGAAAATGGTTGTCGGAAAAGATTTGATGGTGGTTAACTCAGGCAAAGTTTTTTCGGTACGTAAACTGTCTGAAACGGTAACCCCTGTATTTAGCAACGTGTATTGCACATTAAAACGGTCTTTGAATTTCTGGATGCTTTTCCGGGATCTTTCCGGATCCGTGCTGTATTCATAGGCCAGACCGATGATCTCAATACCTCTTTGTCTGTTTTTCCGGTAGTAGTCACTCAGGAAAGCCGTCTCATCCATACAATTCGGACACCAGGAGCCCATGATCTGCAATACCACCACCTTGTTCCTGAATTTCGGATCATGTATGGATACTTTTTGATTGGCCAGGTCACGAAAAGTGAAATTCAGTTTTCCATCTCCGTTTTTCACATGCATTGCTGCGATATCCGGTAAAACGGCAGCCGGATTTTTTTCAGCGATCCAGGGTTCCGTACTGGTAGCTCCTGAATAAAAAAAGCCTTCCTTTAATTGATGATCACCCGATAATTTTGCCTTCAATAAAAAAGCATGGCTTCCATCAAAAGTGGAAAGTTCCATACTATCGGCACTCACGATCCCGGTAAGATAACGGTAATCTCCGGTGGGTGTGATCACTGTACCCACCAGCCGGTTATCGGTGGCCTTCCATTCCCCGATCGCAGGTCTTGTCTTACCATCCGGTTTCGTAAAGACAATGGACCATCTTCCGGAAATATCAAATTTGGGCAAGCCAACAGTCGGTTTTGAAATTGCGGATTCAACCCTGGCTTCAAATGGCATGATCTGCGGATCGGCAGAACCCCTCTTGAGCCATTGCCCCTTCCAATGCTGAGGACTGATCATTTTCACAGAAAAATAGGATTCAAAAACAGGCATTTCAAAAAACAATGAGTCTCCTTTTGTTCGCAGCTGATCAATCCGGATATGTTCTCCTGCGTTGTTGATAAACAATACCTTTTTGTTTTTTTCTTCATCCACCGAAAAATGAAAACGGATTGTTTTCCCGTCATTCCTGTACAAGGAACCGATCCAGTTCCCCTGTTGGATGCCGGGTTGTGAATACAGGAGGGATGCGCAGCACAATCCCATCATCAAACAAACATATTTTTTTACCATCGACATACGTTCCAATTTCAGCGCAATAATAGGGATAGTCTACCAAACCGGTCTGTTAATTTATACAGACTGTTTATTCAGTTCCAAGTTGTTTTACCTGCAGTTCTTCCCAGGGTGTGGAGCCGTCTTTCTCCCGGAGAAACACCATATCCTTGGATTCCCCGATAACCATTTCCGCGGTTGTATAGATCTTACAGCCCTCCATCAAATGTCCGCCGATGGTCTTGCCCGTACTATCGGATAAAGCGATATGCAGATGAGAGCCGTTGACAGAAAGGGTTCCCACCAGGCTTACAATTTCAAAATGGCCTTTATCCGCATAACCCTTGTCCTGGTTGGCCAAACGGATCTGGTATTCGGTAAGACTGCCCACACAGGTAGCGATCCACCCCGCCTGTATGTTGTTTACACGCACAAAACTATCAAGGGATCTTTTGAGATCCTGACCGGGTAACAAACGAAAAGCATGAATTTTTGACATTGCAGGATTGTTTTTACAGGCACTCAGAAAAGTAAACCCGATCAATAGACAAATGATCCTCTTTTTCATAGCCCTAAGATACGGCACTAACCCAAGCAATCCTCTCATGTAAACCGCTATTGAAAATCTCTTAAATTCGGCTATGCCCCTTCAATTATCACTAGCAATCTTTATCTTTCAGGATAAACCATCCGTCATGCGAATATTGCTTGCCATCTGTCTCAGTTGCAGCCTTCTCATTGTTTCTGCACAAAACTATTATCTGTTTGTAGGCACTTATACCGGCGGAAAAAGCAAAGGGATCTATGTATTCCAATTTAATGCAAAAAACGGGGAAGTTCAATGGGTGAGCAACACAGACAGTGCCAATAACCCCTCATTTCTCACCATTGCTCCGGATGGCAAACATCTCTATGCCGTTAATGAAATCGAAACCGACCATTCCGGAAAAGTATCGGCCTATTCCTTTGATCCTGGAAACGGGACCTTGCATCTGCTGAATCAGGTGGCCAGTGGCAGCGAAAATCCCTGTCATGTATCCATAACAAAGGATGGGAAATGGGTAGCCGTAGCCAATTATTCGGGGGGCAGCCTGGCCATGTTTCCTGTAAATACCGATGGCACGCTGAATCCCTTTGCACAGCATATTATTCATAAGGGGAAAAGTATCAATCCTGCCAGACAGGAAAAAGCGCATGTGCACTCTGTGTTTTTTTCGCCGGATGAACACTATCTCTATACACCGGATCTGGGTATGGATAAAGTGACCGTTTACCGGTTTGATCCCAAAAGCAGAAAACCGCTTTCGCCTGCACCGGTTCCCTATATCAGTACAACACCCGGAGCAGGACCCAGACATATCAGTTTCTCCCCCGATAAAAAATTCCTGTATCTTATAGAGGAAATGGGCGGGTCGGTTGATGTATATCAATATGCGAATGGGAATACCCGTTTTGTACAGAGAATCGCCACACATCCTGAGAACTATACCGGCTTACCGGGAAGCGCAGATATACATTTATCACCCGATGGAAAATTCCTGTATGCTTCTAACAGGGGTGATGAAAACAACCTGGCTATTTTTTCAGTTGACAGGCAAAGCGGTAAACTGACCCATGTCGGTTATCAGCGATGCGGAGGATTGCAACCCCGGAATTTTATCATTGATCCCACAGGGAACTTCTTATTGGTGGCTAATCAAAAGACCAATAATATTGTTGTCTACAGAAGAGACAGGGAAACCGGTCTTTTACAGGCTACCCTGCAGCAGATAGAAGTACCCAGTCCGGTTTGTTTACAAATGCTGGCTAAATAACACAGGATGGGGTTCCGGACAACCAGGCAACATAAATACCACCACAAATTGCTAACTTTTAAAACGCCCTTATGCAAAACTGGAAAATCAAACTCTCCCTGTTTCTCAACTATTTTGTATTTGCCATATTACTCAATAGTGTAGGGACGGTCATATTGCAGGTTCAGAATAACTATGGTATTACACAAGGTGCCGCTTCTACACTGGAGGCATTCAAGGACCTGAGCATTGCCCTGGTTTCTTTTCTGATCTCCTCTTATATCACAAGGATCGGATATAAGAATGCCATGCTGATTTCTCTGGGTTTCATCACCATCATATGCTTCTTCATGCCCTTTACTGCGAGTTTCGGTGCCACTAAATTATTATTCGCCGCAGTAGGCTCCGGATTCGCTCTCATCAAAATGTCTGTCTACAGCACTATCGGCCTGGTAACCAATAATGAAAAGGAGCATATCAGCCTGATGAATTTTCTCGAATCATTTTTTATGGTTGGAATTTTGACCGGCTACTTTATTTTTAGTTACTTTGTAGACAATAACAATCCTCAGTCCACCGAGTGGCTGAAAGTGTATTATTTACTGGGCACCATTTCCCTGCTCGCTTTTCTTCTCCTGCTCACCGCAAAACTGGATGAAACCTCTGTAAGAAATCAGGAGAACAGTTCGATGATCAGGGATTTTGCAAAAATGTTTCAACTGATGATATCGCCCATTGTTCTGGTGTTCATCTTTTGTGCGTTTTTCTATGTGTTGATTGAGCAGAGTATCATGAGCTGGTTGCCCACCTTTAATAACAAGGTATTGATGCTGCCTGCAGCACTCAGTATACAAATGGCCAGTATTCTTGCAGGATCTACCGCTTTGGGAAGATTTCTGGCAGGCGTTTTGTTAAAAAAACTGAACTGGTTTCTCGTGCTGGCCGCTTGTCTGGTCCTGGCAGCGGCATTGGTGTTGATCGCCATACCGCTGGCAGAGAACCTGTCGGGTAAACCAATCACCGGCTGGAGTACGGCTCCGATTGCCGCATTTATCTTTCCGATGATCGGCTTATTACTGGCCCCCATTTATCCGGCGGTAAATTCGGTTATATTGAGTACCCTGCCTGTGCAGAAACACGGTTTGATGTCAGGTCTGATCATCATATTTTCAGCCCTGGGCGGAACCACGGGTTCGATCATCACCGGTCATGTATTTGAAAATTTCGGAGGGCAGAAAGCCTTTTATTTTTCATTGATACCCATGACCATACTGATCATCTGCCTTTTTATTTTTAAACGATTGCAAAACAAATTCAAACTGGCTAATCCGGAACAACCAAAATAAAACAGCATGTCTCAATCTTCTCTTTTTTTTATGGAAAGTCTCTCGCCTTTGTATGAAGACGTGCAGACCAGTGCGTGTTTTTCAGACTCCAAACTTTTCGTAGACAGTATTCCCTTAACGGATACAGAAACATTGTTGGCGAAATACGCTGAGGAAAAACATAAAAAAGGGTTTGATCTGAAAACATTTGTACAAACGCATTTTCAATTACCGCAGGAAACTGATAACGGTTTTCAAGCAACCCAGCCGACTGCTGCTGAACATATCGGTGAACTTTGGGAGGTTCTGACCCGAAAACCGGCAGAAACCGGAGGTACCCTTCTCCCGCTTCCGAATGACTATGTGGTTCCCGGCGGACGATTCAGGGAAGTATATTACTGGGATAGTTATTTTACCATGCTAGGTTTACAGATTTCGGGCAGAATGGATCTGGTTGAGAAAATGATCGACAATTTCTCTTACCTGATTGATACGGTTGGATTCATTCCCAATGGCAACAGGACTTATTATCTCGGACGTTCCCAACCTCCATTTTTCGCGCTCATGCTCACTATCCTGTTAGAGGAAAAAGGAGAAGAAACGCTTTGGAAATACCTGCCCCAGCTGGAAAAAGAATATGCATTCTGGATGGATGGTGCAGAACAACTGGATGAGCAGTATACCGCACACAGAAGAGTGGTTCGTATGCCAGATGGATCCCTGCTCAACCGTTACTGGGATGACAAAGCCATTCCCAGACCCGAAGCATTTCATGAAGACACCCGGCTTGCAGCCGCAAGTGGTCGCCCCCCTGAAGAAGTATATCGGCATATCCGCGCAGCAGCAGAATCCGGCTGGGACTTCAGTAGCCGCTGGTTCAAAGATGGTAAGAACATGTCCACGATACAGACCACGGATATCTTGCCTGTTGACCTGAACTGCCTCATTCTTTTTATGGAAACCCTGCTTTCCTCCATCTATGAAAAAAAGGAGCCCGGAAAATTCAAGGATATGCTGTCAAAGGCCATTCAACGAAAAAAAGCAATCCAGGATTATTGCTGGGATGAAACAAAGGGATTTTATTTTGACTATCATTTTAAAGACAAAAAACATACCGATGCTTATACGCTGGCGGCCTTGTTTCCCTTATTTATATCCATCGCAGAATATGACCAATCCATACTGGTTGCCAAAAAAGTGGAAGAATGGTTTCTGAAACCCGGTGGTTTACTTACTACGCTTTCAGCTACCGGACAACAATGGGACGCACCCAATGGATGGGCACCCCTGCAATGGATCGCCTATAAGGGTTTGAACAGGGTTCCCTATCTGCATTGCGATCTTGCCCAGAAGATTCGGGAAAACTGGATGCAGACCAATGAAAAAGTATATGCCGCAACAGGAAAAATGATGGAAAAATACAATGTAACCGATAAGGAAAGTCTGGCTGGAGGCGGAGAATATCCCAACCAGGATGGCTTTGGCTGGACCAATGGCGTTTACCTGAAATTCCATTCGCTCTGATTGTTTACAAATCTGAGTTATATCTGTAACGACTACTCCACCGAATACTATTTGCGCTTTCTGTGTTTATGATGATGGCTCTTGGGTTCCGGTCTGGGCCTGGTTATTCTTTCCGTATCCACAACTATCTTCCGCTGGTTTTGCAGAAAACCCAACCCGATCAGCGCGGCGCCTGCGATCAGGTATACATATTGTATGGCAAAATTTTCTCCCAGCAAGACCATTTGTAAAATGATAAAAATACAAATGATGATTCCCTGCAACATGATCAGGATGGAGTAAATAGCGCTTTTTCTGAAAATAGACAATAAGGTAATCATGCTGAACAATCCCACCACTACTAACAGGATCCAGCCTGCCATCAGGTAACTGTTCAGTATGGTTCCATTCAAAAGATAAAAAGGAAGACCCAGTGAATTTCCGGTGGGATCCGTTATCATGTGGTAGCTGCCATACAAAGCGGAAACACAAAGGAGTAACAGAATGGCAATCGATAGTTTTCTGGCATTTTTCATGGGCACTTATATGGATATACAATGTAATAAAAAAATGCGGGATTATCCCAACAAAGCGGGAGCCTGTCTTTCACTTTACAGATCACTATTTTTTTATACCGGTAAGTTCCACATCGAAAACCAAAATACTGTTTGGCGGTATGGAGTGACTTCTGGCACGGATCCCGTAAGCCTGGGAGGATGGTATCACGATCCTGATCTTACCACCAACCCTGCAATAGGGCAAAGCCAGCTGCCAGCCCCTGATCAACCGGTTTAAAGGGAAACTGGCTGGTTTATCCCTGGTTTGATCAAAAACAGTTCCGTTAGCCAATAAGGAACCTTTGTAGAACACAGAAACCGTATCCGTTTTTACAGGATGTTCCCCGGTACCTTCTGTAAGGATGGTATAATATACTCCTTCCATACTGCCTGTGGTATCCAGCTGTTTGTTTTTTATCGCCGCAAGGATCATTGCCTGTTCTTTTTGCGCCTCGAAAGCACTATCTGCATTTCTGTTAAATTCCACTGCAGGGATCACCCCACCTGCTTCCCGGATAAAACGGTCCCCGAATTGGGCATTGGAGGTTTTGAATCCTCCATTCCATAAATAAAACTTTCCGTCTTCCACACCTCCTCCATAATCGATCCTGTCACCCGCTTTACCGGTTGCATCATATGAAAACAGGCTCTCGGTCAGTTCTTTGAAACTACCATTTCTTCTTTGCACCCACTGGTTACCGAAAAAAGCTTTTCGTTGTAACTGGCCATTGACTCCAACAAAATCTTCATTGAAGGAATACAGATTACGCAGGTAGTTTCCATCATGCGGTGCCTGGAAACAAGCGATCAGTTTCCATCTCTTTGTTTCAGGTAAATAAAAATAGCCGCTATAAATGGTGGTCTGTGTGGCACTGTCGGGAAGCGCTGTCACGAGCAACCGATACGTAATCCCTGTTTTCCAGGGGTAAACCCAATGGCTGTGTCCGCCTGTACCTTCATTTCCAAAACCTTCAGCTACCACACCCTCTCCTTTCGCCAGCAATTGCACTTTATTGGAATCGGCTACTTTATTCCGGTCAACCGCTTCATTACCCGAATCCCAAACGGAAAAAATCACCCTGCGTTCTGTGGGACTGTTTACCTGTATCCCAAAATACCCTCTGGCAAACCCGCAAGCCATATAGTAACTGTGCACGATGTCCGCACCTGCCGGTATGGTTACCTCGTTATAAAATGCAATGGCTTTCACACTATCCGGCAGGGGATATTTGAGATGGACGGATGCCGCATTGCGTCTGGGTTTGGGATTGAAGTGCAGTCCTTCAACGGCATCGCCCGAGAGATCGATGGATTGCAGGTCTGCAATTACTGGTCCGGTATGCCCGGTTGCATTGAGTTGTAGGGTATAAAAACCCGTTGCAGGAAAAGATACCTTCCCCAATTTCAACTGCACCGTTTTTGCGGATCGGGGTACAGAAACCGTAAAATGTGCACCTGCCACTGAAACAGCAAGTTTACCGGTGCCTGTCGGGTTTCTCACAGACAACTGAAGTTCGGCTGAACCCGGATGAGCCACATGAAAATAATAGAAAACCTGTCGCTGCGCATCTGTCCAGTGCAATCCGTTTTTCTCCGAAAACATCGGAGATTCATCCGCCTCCGCAGGAACGGAATAGCCGGTATAAGCGGGGATATGTATGGTTTGCGACTGTACCAGTCCGATGGAAATAAGAGAAAGAAGACAAAAAAGAGAACGCAGCATGATGGATGGTTTGAATCATCAAACTTACCGAAAAAACTCAGCTGCCACTGAGAAAATCACGGAACCAATACCCTGAATTCTTGATGGTACGCAACTGGGTGGCAAAATCAATATGGATCAGTCCGAACCGGGCAGCATACCCCTCCGACCATTCGAAATTATCTGTCAGGGTCCAGGCAAAATAGCCGGTAACATTGACCCCTTCTTTTTTTGCTTTTAATACGGCAGAGAGGTATTGCTGGAAATAATCGATGCGTTCGGTATCATTCACCACACCATTGATCAGCGTATCCTTGAATGCCGCCCCGCCCTCGCTGATAATAATTTCCTTCACCCCTCCATACAACCAGAACCGTTTGATCATCCGGTAAAAACTTTCCGGATTGATTTCCCAGCCCATGGCGGTATGCGGCACTTTCCGGTTGGCAGCTTTTACTTCGGATGCATGCAGGTATGGGATGAGGGCGTTATACCGTACCGTAATGGGGAAATAATTCTGTACGCCGATAAAATCAAAATTGAATTGCATCCGTTCGGTATATTTCCAGGCCTTGTTGTGCAGATGTAATTTATCCAGCAAGGGAAAATTTTCCATTTGCGGATACCCCCTGCCCAATAAGGGCTCTACAAATAAACGGTTCACCAATGCATCCGTTCTTCTGGCTGCCAGGATATCTTCTTCCCTGTTGGTATAGGGCATGATCTCGCTACAGGAAAAACTGGTACCGATATGCGCCTGTGGCACCAGCGACCTCACCAACCTCCCGCCCTCAGCCTGACACAATGCGGCGTTGTGAACGGCGGGGAGAAAATTACCCAGCCCGGTTTTACCGGGTGCATGCATACCCAGCATATACCCGAGTGAGGTAAAACCCATGGGTTCGTTCAGTACAATCCAGTTCTTTACCTTGTCCCCATAAGCTTCACAACAGACATGCACAAACCGGCTGAACCATTTCAGCATCTGGTGACTGGTCCATCCGCCATTCTTTTGAAGTTCCTGCGGAAGATCCCAATGGTATAACGTAACATAAGGTGTGAGACCGAGTTGCAGGCATTCATCAATCAACCTGTGATAAAAGGCAATGCCTTCCTTGTTGACCCGGCCAATCCCTTCCGGCAGGATCCTGCTCCACGAAATAGAAAAACGGAAAACAGTGAAACCCAGTGCTTTCACCAGCATGAGGTCGTCCTTGTAACGGTAATAAAAATCACAGGCTTCATAGGGCTTGGCCCCGCCTTTTATCTTGCCGGTTCTTCTGGCAAAAGTATCCCAGATCGATAATCCCCTGCCGTCTGCCGTATGGGCTCCTTCATTCTGCGCAGCTGCCATGGCAACACCCCAGAGAAAATCAGGACCAAATGAAGCAGCGGAAAATTTGGGTTGATAGGACAAGGGCACCGTTTCTGCGAAGTTGCTTCCTTTCCAACGCATCTGCCGATTAATTCTTTATTATTTTTTGATAGGCCCTTGAACCGAATCCAGTTCGGATACCCTTTCCATTGATGGATTTAAAAAAAAGAAAAAAAATTAGGAGAAATAAAAAATCTGTGTAAGTTTGCATTCGAACAGTTGTTCGAAACACTTGTACGATTTTGCAAAAAAGACAAAACATGGAAGACAATCCCCAAATAAACAATGAGCAAACCATCCTCCTGGCTGCTCATAAGATATTCAAAATGAAAGGTTTCGATAATGCTACCGTTCAGGAAATCGCCGATATGGCCGGTACCACCAAATCGATGGTCAACTATTATTTCAGAACCAAGGAAAAACTCTTTGCCTCCATTTTTCACCAGGAGTTTGTGAATTTCCTGTCTGGAATTGTGGGATTCATCAGTTCGGATCTCCCCCTGGCGACAAAAATTGAAAAGATTGTAGAAATG
>JAGWTX010000619.1 GCA_028875955.1 Bacteroidota bacterium
AACCTGCTTCGCAGTGCAGATACCTTTATTATCAGTATCAGCCCGATGGGTACTGCTGCAGTGGCTTTGTACAGTATCCCTTTAAAACTCACGGAACTGCAGCAAATCCCCCTGCGCAGTTTTGTGGCCACCGCTTTCCCGAAAATGTCAAATGCATCCTTAAAAGGGAATAAAGATTCCGTTCGGAAAATATTTTACACCTATACTGGTGCGCTTAGTCTTCTATTTATTGCCGCCGGTATTTTCTCTTTTGTATTTGCGGAGCAGATCGTATGGCTCCTGGCTGGTAAGCAATACCTGGCAGCTGGCGCATCCAGCGGAAAAACGGTGATCATGATTATGCGGATCTTTGCTGTATATGGATTGCTGCTTCCCTTAGACCGGATGACCGGTATTGCACTGGACAGCATCAATAAGCCCCAGATAAATGCGTTGAAGGTTTTTTACATGGTTGCTGCCAATGTCATTGGTGACATCATTGCCGTATATGTTTTTCATTCACTCCTTTTGGTTGCGGTTGGCTCTGTTGTATTCACACTGATTGGGATCGGAACCGGCATGTATTTTCTGAACCGGGAATTGGAATTGACTTTCTCATCCATCCTGAAAGAAGGCAAAAGGTTCTATCAAGAGATGTTTGTTAAATCCCTGTCGGTATCCCTTTTCTCCAAAAAGTCAAAACCGTATCAGCCATGACTTTTCAGCAATCCACTTACCAGCAACATCCTTTTGAAGACCAGACCGCTTCTGCCTGGCTGATAAAGCCTGCCGGATTAGTTGCACTGACCGTTTTTTTTGCACTGGTGGGATGGATAGTTGCCAAAGCCGGCATTATCGGCGCAGGTGCCATCATGGGTTTTGGATTGATGATGGTGTATGCTGTTTTTATCTTCCGTTTTCCCGCACTGGGTCTTTATACCGCTGTTTTGCTGGGCTTTCTGCTCATCGGTTTAGGCAGATATGTAAAGGGGGTACAGGTAGGTTTAGGCATGGATGCGATCCTGGTGCTTACCTTTCTCGCCCTGTTCTTTAACCGGTTTCACCAGAAAATCGACTGGGCGCCGGCGAAAAAAGACATTACCCTTCTGGCTGCTATATGGTTTGGCTATTCATTGCTGGAAGTGGTAAATCCGGAAGCAAGGAGTTTTGAAGCATGGTTTTCCGGCAGGGGCATCGGTTTATACATGTTTCTGATCGTACCAATGACTTTGCTGTTTATAAACAGTAACCGGAAACTGGACATCATCCTGTATATCTGGGGGATCTGTTCCCTTCTTGCCACAATCAAAGCCATCATGCAGGTAAAATGGGGTGTGGATCCCTGGGAACAAGGCTGGTTAAATGAAGGGAATTATAAAACGCATGTACTTTTTGGCAAACTGCGTGCATTCTCCTTTTTGAGTGATGCCGGTCAGTTTGGTGCCAACCAGGCATATTCAGGAGTGATGGCAGCCATCGTAGCCGGATCTTTCAGGAATAAGATGATCCGTTTCTTTTTTATCATAGTGGCGATATCCGCCTTCTATGGAATGATCATCTCCGGAACCAGGGGGGCACTCAGTATCCCATTTACGGGTTTTGGATTATATTTTGTCATCAAGAAGAACAAGCTGATCCTGGCTACCGGTGCTTTGCTGTTGGTATTGATTGTAGTATTTTTCAAATTCACTTCCATCGGCCAGGGAAATGCAGAGATCCGAAGAATGCGCACCGCATTTGACCCCAATGATGCTTCCCTGCAGGTTAGGCTTGCCAACCAGAACAAACTAAAAAGCTATATGGCATCCCGCCCTTTCGGGGGTGGCATCGGACATGGAGGCGTAAAAGCACAACGTTTCCTCCCCAACGCTTACCTGTCTCAGATCCCAACCGACAGCTGGTATGTGCTTATCTGGGTTGAACAGGGGATTGTAGGTTTACTCCTGCACCTGGCAATTCTGTTTTATGTGCTGATAAAAGCGGTCTATCTGATCATGTTCCGGATAAAGGATGGGGTTCTGAAAGCA
>JAGWTX010000620.1 GCA_028875955.1 Bacteroidota bacterium
TGGGGGTTGGGAGTTAGTTTGTGGTTGGGTGTTAGTTTGTGGTCTGTGGTTTGTAGTCTGCGGTTGGTTTGTGGTTTGTTTCTGGTTGATGGAAAATGTTTATTCAGAGTAAACAATAAACCAATGCGCCAAAAACCAATGCGCCAATGCGCTGAAAGAGTATCAATTAATAAACAGTAATCATTCATTCAATATGTTAAGTAGAATTGCGGATTCATTGTTTTGGTTGCACCGGTATATGGAAAGGGCCGATGGTATGCTTCGGTTGATAAAAACGAGCTATATCCTTTCTTTCGATAAGGTACAGGCCAGTGGGATTACCTGGGGACCGACATTGAAGATATTTACCAGTCTCCCGGAAACCGAGATCGAATTATTGAAAAAAGACGATGCTGCCGTTTTACAGTTCCTGATCACCGATGTCAGTAACACCAATTCACTGAAAGTCATCATCACCCGTGCCAGGGAAAATGCCAGGGGTGTGCAGGATCAGATCACCAAGGAGGTCTGGGAACAGGTGAATCATTTGTATCATCTCGTAAACCATCCCTCACTTTCTGACAAATTAAACGGACCCGATGCCCTGACAGTGATCGATTCACTCATCAACAGCAGCGATCAGTTCTGCGGGATTACCGACAGCACCATGCCCAGGGGACAGGGATGGAATTATATGAATCTGGGTAAATTCACGGAACGTTGTCTGCTTACGGTTGAATTCACCAATATCTTTTTCCAAAAAATCGGATATGATTTTACCGATGAGCAGGATATCCTATACTGGCGCAGCTTATTACTGGCACTTTCCGGCTACGAATTACATCTGAAGAATTACAGTAACCATCATCATAATTCAAATGTGGCCCAGCAGGTTTTGTTTGACAAACATTTTCCAAGATCGTTGTATTATGCGCTGGAAAGGGCAAACAAATACCTGGGTGAAATCACAAAGGCCAATCCGCTGGAGGAAACACCTCCTCTCAGCCGGGCTTTTGGCCGTATTTACAGCGGCGTTAAATTTGCCGACCTGGCCATTGTTGCTGAAACAGGTCTAGAGTCATTTTTACAAACGCTCCGTAAAGACCTGAATTCTTTCAGCAAACAGTTGGGACAGATTTATTTTTCTTATGCGTAAAAAACAGGCATGCCAATTTTTAAGATTCATCATATCACCAAATACGAATACGACAGACCGGTAAAAGAAAGCATGAACAATATCATGATCTATCCTTACCCTTCACCTGAACAGGAAACCCTGCAAATGGACCTGACCATCACCGACAAACCGGAGGTATTCCTGTATACCGATTACTGGGGCAATAAAACCGGCAGCTTCAATGTACTCAAGCCTCACAGGGAACTCATCATTGAGAGCAAATTGCTGATCAGGACCGTTTTGAACCCTACCCTCACCAAACCGGAGCATGTGATGCTGAAAGACCTTGAAAAACCGGTTGCCAATGACCTCACCCTGCTTGAACTGGCAAGGGTATCCCAGATAAAAGCGATAGATGTGATGGAAGATTTTGTCAGGCAATTGAACCAGCCTGGAAAAAGCGTTTCGCAGATCATTGCTGCCACCTGCTTATTGATCTTTGAATCATTCACCTACATCAAGGGCATTACGACCATCGAAACGACTGTGGATGAGATCCTGGAAAAAAAAGCGGGTGTCTGTCAGGATTTTGCACACGTGATGCTCGAACTGTTGCGCATGATGGGTATCCCTGCAAGGTATGTGAGCGGTTATATCTGTCCGAATAAGAATGGCATGCGGGGCGAAGGCGCCACCCATGCCTGGGTAGAAGCCTTTATCCCCGAATATGGCTGGGCTGGCATTGACCCCACCAACAATGTCTGGGTAACCAACCACCATGTAAAACTTGCAGTGGGTCGTGACTTTACCGACTGCACCCCCGTAAAAGGAACCTTTAAAGGACCTGCCAGACAATCGCTTTCGGTATACGTATCCGTTGGATATGAAGACGGTGAAACATTTGA
>JAGWTX010000621.1 GCA_028875955.1 Bacteroidota bacterium
CTATATGGCATCTGAGGATCCGGAATTTTTTCCCAGGGATAAGGCACCGATGGGCATCAATCCCCGCACGGGAAAACAAGCTACCTGGCCCGAAATGGTAAAACCCATCCGAAAAGGGCCTGTGGAACCCAAAAATTAAAAAGGGTGGATACGCGATGCATACAAAATCAAATGCCTGCTAACTTTTTAGCAGGCATTTGTTTATTCAAAAAGGTTGAGTTGGGAAGGTCTTTTTTTCTGTTGCCTGATCATTTGGGGTTGTACAGGATGGGACTGACCCGTTACCCGATAAGCTTCGGATTCCTGGTAACGGGATGTCACAATGACTTCGGTTGTGCCTGCATGCGGGGCGAACATATCTGCCACCAGTTGCGGATGGTTATTGTTTTTGGAAAGATGTGCGAGCAGCAGATGACTCATAAAGGGTGGCCGGTGAGACAGAAACAAAGCCAGTGCCTGTTCATTGGACAAATGCCCTTCACCCCCTGCAATCCTTTTTTTCAGGTGATAGGGATAGTTGCCTTTTTCCAGCATCTGTGTATCATAATTGGCCTCTAAAAAAGCGGCATGGCATTGTTTGAAATAGCGGATGAGTTGCTGACAGGGTTTTCCGATATCTGTAAAAACGCCTACGGATAGCTGTTTACTCTGAATGAGGAAACTATGCGGGTCTGCTGCATCATGGTATTTCGGGAACGGGGTTATGGACAAACTGCCGATCTGCACCGGCTGATGTGCTTTAAAGGAATGTATCAGATGAGGCTCTACCGGAATCCTGCCATTGGACAGGGTTGGCAAAGTGATGTAAACAGGGATCTGGTATTTTTTGGAAAGCGCGGGAATGCCGGTAATATGGTCTCCATGTTCATGGGAAACAAAAATGGCTTTGATCTTTTCAATCGGCAGTGCTAACCGCTTCATTCTTTTCTCGGTTTCCCGGCAGGATATCCCGGCATCCACAAAGACCCCCTGGTCTTCATTCCCGATATAATAACAGTTCCCGTTACTGCCGGAATTGATGGATGCAATGGTTAATGACATATGGTTCAAAGTAACCGAATTCTTTTGGGTTTGGCGTCTTGAATCCACATTCTGTTGTAAAAAAATGGATGGACATTCAGGATGAAAAACTGAGGATTCCTCCCAACAATTCCTAATTTGTGGGACAACGCCGGCAACTATGGTCAAAACCATTTTTTTTATCTGTTGTATCTGCATCGGAGCACCATTGGCCGGGCAGCCTTCGGTCTATTCTGTTGCGAATCTTCATGCACACAATGATTATGAACACAATACACCGTTCTCTGATGCGTATGCATTACAGCTTGGCTCGATTGAAGCGGATGTGTTGCTGATCCGGGACAGTTTGTTTGTAGCACATAGTGTAAAACAGATCAGCCAGCAGGTATTGTTACAGAATGCCTATCTCGATAAACTGGCTGCTGCTGTAAAAGCGAATCATGGTTTTGCCTATGCTGATCCATCGAGGGTGCTGCAGCTGCTGATCGATATCAAAACAGATTCCCTGCAAACCCTGGATGCGGTGATCCGCCAGATAACACAATACCCCTTGCTCCTGAACAATCCCTCCATCCGATTTGTGATTACAGGTAACCAGCCAGACCCTAAGGATTTTGATACGTATCCCGGCTGGTTGTTTTTTGACGGGAAAATCAATAACCCTGTTCATAGACAAGAACGCAAAAGAATTGCGCTCTTCAGTGCGAATTTTGCAGAATACAGCAAGTGGAAGGGAGAAGGAAACATACCGGACAAGGATTTGGCAGGCATCCGTTCCGCGATCGGGGAAGCACATGCGCTTCACAAACCTTTCCGTTTCTGGGGAGTGCCTGATGGTCCGCATGTATGGAAAATCATGACAGAACTGGGGGTTGATTTTATCAATACCGATCATATCTCTGCTGCCGCGGCCTTTGTGAACGGACGCTGATTTTTTTTATCGGTTTCTTTTATCCGAACATTTTTTTCTAAA
>JAGWTX010000622.1 GCA_028875955.1 Bacteroidota bacterium
AGCGACGAAAAGATATGGGAATATGGAAACAGCCATCAAATCCCTTGTATTGGGATGTTGTTTGTTTTTTTCTGTTGGGCTTTCTGCGCAGGTTCCCGTAGCCGGTACCCTTATCAGTAAGGTGGTTAAGTCCATCGATCTGAAAATTCAAAGATTACAAAACCAAACCCTTTTCCTGCAACATCTACAGAAACTGCTGGAAAACAAATTGCATCAATTGAAACTGGCAGAAATATCCCGGTGGACGCAAAAACAAAAGGAGTTGTACGAAGGATATTTCGGCGAACTCCAACAAATTAAATCCGCCATCAAAGAACTCAAATGAACTGTATGAAAAAGCTACTATTTCTTTTATTATTAGCAGGAGGGTCCTGTGTTGCGCTTAGCCAGTCTCAAGAGATAGAACAATTGAAGCTTGACTTGGAAAAACTAGCACAAATGAAAAGGATGCTTCAGTCTATGTACGACGGATACAACACGCTAAGTAAGGGGTATAACCAGGTGATTCTAAAAACTAAGGATAATTTTGATCTGCATAAGAATTACCTGGATCAGTTATTGCAGGTAGCGCCAGCTATCAGAAACTATCCGGTAATCCAGTCCATTATCGGGAATCAAACCACACTGGTTTCGGAGTCCATTGCAGCCTATGGAAATTACCTGAAATCGGGCTTGTTCTCAGTGGCTGAATTGGGTTCCATTAAGGGCAGCTTTGACCGTATCCAATCAGTTATCAGCAAAAAGATCAGCCAATTAAATCTGGTACTCACGCCCGGCACTTTGCGGATGAGTGACCAGGAGCGGATCCGTTCAATCGACCGCATTGATAAGGATGTGGGTGATGCGCTAGCCACAGTAAGGGCACTGGTCAAGGAACAAGATGCCATTGCGGCCGTACGTGGCCAACAAAAAAGGGATAATAATGCCATGCGTGCCTGGTATGGATTTAAACAATAGCCTATGAACGGTTTACAAATGGTGCTTGATCAGTTGTATGCGGATATGATGCCGCTTTGCAGTCAATTGATCGGGGTCGGAAGATTGATTGGGGGATTTGGCGCACTATGGTATATCGGCGCACGAATCTGGAAACATATTGCCAATGCGGAACCAGTCGATATCTATGCATTGCTGCGACCCTTTGTTCTGGGTTTTTGCATCCTGATCTTCCCTTCAGTAATCGCCCTGATCAATGGAGTGTTACAGCCCACTGTTAGCGGAACGGCAGAAATGGTCAAAGGTTCCAATGAGGCTATGCAGAAATTTCTGCAGCTAAAAGACAGCAGTGTGATGGGAATGGGCGTGCTGAATCCTGCAAACTGGATCAGGGAACTCATCCGGGAATTCCTTGAGCTGGTCTTTGAAGCAGCGGCGCTTTGTATCAATACCATCCGCACATTTTATCTGATCGTGCTGGCCATCATCGGGCCCATCGTTTTCGGGTTATCGATATATGACGGGTTCCAGCATACGGTAACCGTCTGGCTCGCCCGGTACATCAATATTTATCTGTGGTTACCGGTGGCGAATATTTTTGGCGCGATCATAGCGAAGATACAGGAGAACATGATGAAGGGGAGTATGTATGATATCCCTGTGCCGGGTGTGCCGGTGGTGTCAATGAGTGATACAGCCTACTTTGTCTTTTTGCTGATTGCTATCGTGGGTTATTTCTGTGTGCCTTCTGTTGCCAATTATATCGTGAATGCGGGCGGTGGGAATGCGTTGGTACACAAGATCACTTCATTTACTTCTACAGCTACCCGGGCGGTATCGGCTAGTATGTCTGGTGGGACAAGTATGGCAGCCGATCAGTTTGGTGACAGTGCTTCGCGCATGAGTGGCAGCATGGGTGATAATGAAGTCAGTAATCGTTATTTCAAAGAAAAAGTGAGTGGAAAATGAGCTTTCAGGCATTGAAAAATATAGATACGGCATTTCGTTTTGTCAGGGTATTTGCCTTTGTGCTTCTGATAGGATGTTTTGGATTGTG
>JAGWTX010000040.1 GCA_028875955.1 Bacteroidota bacterium
ATTCGCGTAAGAGTGACCAGGACTGGCATGGCAGGACCGACCACAATAAAGTTGTGATCTTTCCAAAGGAACAATATCCATTGAAGAAAGGTGATTATGTAAACGTATTTATACACAGTTGTACAGCCGGAACCTTATTGGGGAAAGTGGTGCCGGAGGAAGGGAACCACCTCTGAATGAATCATTATAACAGATTGCATGGATTTACAAAGTATCAAGAACAGATTTGGCATCATAGGCAATTCACCCGCCCTGAATCATGCCCTCAATACGGCCGTACAGGTTGCCGCAACCGACCTGACGGTACTGATCGTTGGTGAAAGCGGTGTGGGAAAGGAAGTATTCTCCCAGATCATACATGCCCTTTCCTCAAGAAAACATAATCCCTTTATCGCAGTCAATTGCGGAGCCATTCCGGAAGGAACCATCGATTCTGAATTGTTTGGTCATGAGAAAGGCGCTTTTACCGGAGCGGTGGACAGCCGTAAGGGTTATTTCGAAACCGTGAGTGGCGGAACGATTTTCATGGACGAGATCGGGGAAATGCCCCTTGGCACACAGGCCCGTTTGTTACGGGTTCTGGAAACAGGTGAGTTTATCCGCGTTGGTTCATCCAAAGTACAAAAAACAGATGTCCGGGTAATCGCAGCTACCAATCGCGAATTGCTGGAGTTTACACAAAAAGGGAGGTTCCGGGAAGATCTCTATTACCGGTTGAGCACCGTTCCCATTCGCGTGCCTTCCCTCCGGGACAGAAAGGAAGATATCTTATTGTTGTTCAGAAAATTTGTCGTGGATTTTTCTGAACGGTATAAAACGACCCCGGTACAATTGGATGATGAAGCAAAAAATCTGTTAATCAATCATAACTGGCAGGGTAATGTGCGGGAGTTAAAGAATATTGCAGAACAGATTTCCGTATTAAGCCCGACCGCACAGGTAAGCGGACAGGAAATGCGGAAGTTTCTGCCGGTACATCCGGGTTCGAACCGGTTACCCATGTTAACCGGCCAAAATGCGGGAACCGGTGATTTTGCCAATGAAAGAGAGATTTTGTACAAACTCTTTTTCGATATGAAAAAAGACGTGACGGAACTGAAAAAGATGTTTCTCGAAATATTACAGAACCCATCTCTTGCCGGGTCAGCCGCCAACTATACCCGTGATTCCTTGATCGCTGATTTCCATTCCAATGGTGATAATGGGAATGCCCTGGTTCCACCGGTTGTGTCGCAATCATCCGGGAATAACCAGTCTGCCTATTTGCCTGCCGGCACGCAGCCCGTCTTATTGCATGAGACAGACATACATCAGCATGAAGAAGTGGAAGAATCCCTGAATATCATGGATAAGGAGAAAGAGCTCATTGTAAAAGCGCTCAAGAAACACAAGGGCAAAAGACGGGATGCATCGCTGGATCTTGGCATCAGTGAAAGAACCTTGTACCGCAAGCTGAAAGAATACGATATTGATGAATAATCGCCACCGGAAAAGCAGTCGAATGAAAACAACTTACAGAATACATCAGATCCGCACAGCTGTCAGCAGTATGCTCCTGTTGGTTCTTTTCATGTCCGGATGCAAGATCTATTCCTTCAAGGATGCCGTGATCCCTTCAGATGTGAAAACGGTCAAAATCAGTCCTGTTACCAACACGGCGCTTTATGTGAACCCGCAGGTGGCACAGAAAATGTATGATAAACTGCAACAAAAAATCATCGGAAGCACCCGTTTGATCAGAACCAATAATGATGATGCGGATTATGTGATTTCGGGTGGCATTACCACATATGATGCAACCCAGACCGTGGGGGTAAGTTCCCAGCAGGCCAGCACCAACCGTTTAACCGTCACCATGCATGTGGTCTGGCGGAAAAACAAGACCAACGAAACGGTTGAATTTGATGTAAGCAGAAGTTTTGATTACTCAGCCAATCTATCCCTGCAACAGGCAGAAGGACAATTATTGGATGAAGTGGTCAGGACCCTGACGGATGATGTATTTAACCGTATTTTTTCAGACTGGTAATCCTGTCTTATATTTAACGCATGAACCTGAACCAGGAAAAAGCCTTGTTTCACCTGACTGGTAAATTGTCCTTATCACAGATTGCTCCGGAAACCCTGCAGCAGCTTGTTGATGAAGCGCCCTATTTTGCCCCTGCTCATTTTTTCCATACGGCCCGAAAACAAATACAGAACCGATCCGAAGATTGGAAAGATTCTTTACAACATACCCAGCTCTATTTTACCAACCCGTTATGGCTTTCCTTACAACTATCCGGTTTTGAGAAAATGAAGACCGGGTCAACCGAATCGGTTTCCCATCAGGAACCGGGTACCGTTCCGGCTCACAGGGAAGAACAACCGATCCAGAATTCTTTACCTTCCTTTAAGGAAAGTATCCGCCAGGCCGAAATAGATTCAACGGAGATAACGGATCAGCCTTCCGGAGCTGATACAGATCCGGATTCCGATAAAACAGCAGAAAACAAGATATCGGATATATTATCCAGCCAGCTTGCTGATTTCAAAAAACCCATTGACCCGAATGCGTCACTGGACATTGATTCGGACAGGAAACGGATGCATACCATCGATTATTTTGCATCTCAGGGCATCAAAGTTGACCTGAATGCCATCCCCCAGGATAAATTGACCACGCACTTACGCAAGTTCACAGATTGGCTGAAACAGATGAAAACGGTTCAGGGCGGAACGGTAGCCGAACTCGCCTCCAACCCCGAAATGGAGAAAGCGGTCTATGAAAACGCCAAAATATCCAATCAATCGCGTGAAATCGTTACGGAAGCCATGGCCGAAGTGCTGCTGCAGCAGGGGCAGACTGAAAAAGCGATTCAGCTCTATATCAAATTAAGTTTCATAAATCCTGAAAAATCCAGTTATTTTGCAGCTAAAATCGAACAATTAAAAGGTTTATAAAATGATCATTCTGTTTTTGATATTAATCGTGATTAGTGCGGTAGTACTGGGTTTTATTGTTTTGGTGCAAAACCCGAAAGGCGGTGGCTTATCCGGCAGTGTGGGTGGTTTCAGCAATCAGTTGATGGGCGTAAAGCAAACAACGGATGTATTGGAAAAGGGAACCTGGCTTTTTTCAGGCATTATCGCCCTGCTGGCCATTTTTTCTACCGTATTTCTGAAAGGCGGTTCCGCTGATTCCGTAGACAATTCATTGTTACAAAAAGTAAATACCAGCCAGTCTGCTCCTGCTCCGGCGGCCACAACCCCACCGGCCAATGCGGTTCCTTTGAAATCAGATTCCAGCAAATAATAGAAACAGTTGTATAAATTACTGCCCTGTCTGATTTTCAGACAGGGTTTTTAGTTAATTTAAAGACCGTTATGGCCCCTGAATTGACAAACAACATCGATTCTTTGAAGGGTCAGCCAAACCCGATTTAGAAGTAAGATAAACTACACAAATGAAAAGGTATTTCCGGTGGATGGTTTTGCTGCTATTAGCGCTGGGTATTGCTGGTTATTTTCGTTTTTTTTCGGCTGCAACCTCTTTTCAGGAGAAAACCCGGTATTTTATCATTGACAGTGCCGGAGAATCCAGGGAATCTGTGCTGGCTGCCATCAAACAGAAAGGGATCATTCGGCATACCGGTTCATTGGATCTGCTGGCTTCCGTTTTAGGAGCCTGGCATAAGATCAGACCCGGAAAATATGAAGTGAAAAAAGGAGCCAGTTTATTTGCAATAGCAAGAATGCTAAAAAACGGCAAACAAGCTGAGATCAAACTGGTGATCAACGGAATCCGGATTAAGGAGAACCTTGCCAGACTGATCGCAAAGGATTTTTCAGTCGATTCAGTCACCGTGATGCAATATCTTACCAACAATGATTCACTGAAAGAATTCGGGGTTGACAGTAATACGGTTTTCAGTCTGATCATTCCGGATACCTACTCATTTTACTGGAATGCTTCCCTGCCGGTGATATTTAAAAAGCTGGCTGCAGCTAAAAACAGTTTCTGGTCAAAGGATAACCGGCTTGAAAAGGCAAAGGCGTTGGGGATGAGCCCGGAAGAAGTCTATACACTGGCATCCATTGTAGAGGAGGAAACCAATTTTAGTTCTGACAAATACAAAATCGCAAGCGTATACCTGAATCGGCTTCATAAAGCAATGCCCTTGCAGGCCTGTCCTACCATTAAATATGCCATGAAGGATTTTACGCTGACTCGGATCTATGACAAATACCTGTCAAACCCCTCCCCTTATAACACCTATCGCAGGAAGGGTTTGCCCCCGGGCCCTATTTGCATTCCATCCCCCAAAACAATTGATATCGTTTTGGATGCCCCTAAAACAGACTATTTATATTTTGTAGCCAAAAGCGATTTCAGTGGCTATCACCATTTCAGTGCCACTTATGCGGAACATAGTAAGTATGCAAAGGAATATCAGAAGGAACTGGATAAATACATGGCCCGCAAACAGGAAAAAACAAAACAGCCTTGACAAAACTGGAAAGAATATTGTTCCGTTCATTTCCGGTATCTTTTCTCAGAAAGAAAAGTAAACACTGGGTAATTCCTGGTTTCCAGGGAGTGCCTGTGTACGATGTGTTTCATTTTTTTGTGAAGCAGATCAAAAAAGTAGGCCTCAATGAAAGGGCCGCTGCCATATCCTTTAACCTGATCATGGCCTTACCTGCGGGGTTACTTTTTTTGTTTTCCCTGATCCCGCTTTTCCCAAAACCGGACAGTTTTCAGAAAGAGATCCTGAATCTTTTCAAAGACATTACCCCGAATTCGAATACCTATCATTTTATTGCCGGCATATTAAACGACCTGCTGGATCACAAACATGTGGGCATATTCTCCTTTGGTTTCCTGTTACTCATTTTCTATTCATCCAATGCCATGATTGGCATTATCCGGACATTTGACAAATCGATCCAGGAGCACAAGGGCATTTTCCTGCATAAACGCTGGCGCGCCATCCGGTTAACCATTATACTGATTATTCTGGTTTTGATTTCAACCCTGCTGTTGTTTCTGGGGAGAGAGCAATTGAATTATGTGATGAAAACGGTGTTCCATGCAAAAAAGGATGTCAGAATCCTTTGGTGGAACAGTTTGCGATGGCTGGTTATCCTGGGTTTGTTATTCTATGGCATCGCGTTCATTTATAAGTTTGCCCCTTCCGTAAAAAAAAGATGGGCCCTCCTGTCACCCGGATCCTTACTCGCAACCTCACTCACCCTGCTTACCACCCTGCTCTTCAGCTACTGGGTAAATAATTTTGCCAGCTATAACCGGATCTATGGCTCCATCGGAACCGTTTTGATCATCATGATCCTTGTCTATATCAATTCCCTGATTTTACTGATCGGTTTTGAATTGAATGTCAGTATCACCTATCTGACCAAGGAAGTTGCCGAAAGAAGAGAGATGGAAGAACTAAGCCTGTTTGAAAACAAAACAGACCTTTCCATGAAAAATAACTAACCATTCGCATTTGTTTATGGAATTTAAAGGTGAATTGCATCCCAATAACATTCAACTAACAAATGCTTATGAAATATACCGTATGAAATTCTGCAGGCAACGATAATTCATAACCGGTAAATTTCATCTGACAATTACCCAACCAAAAAAAATGCAGATGAAAAAGAATCCAACCCTCCGTACACTGGTGATCTTAGGTATTGTTTTCCTGATCACTTATGCTTTGGCAGATGGCATCCGGTATGGCAGTACCACAGGTGTGATGATGTCCATTACCAGTTTGTTCGCCCTCTTCGTTTCGATCTACCTGTATGACAAACTGTTGCAACTGAAGGAAGAGGAAGAAAAATCCTATTGAACCAGTTTCTGCAATTCCTGTTCCAGCCTGGGTTCCGGTAACTGTTGTTTGAAGAATTGCCTGTATTTTTTGGCATTGTTCACAAACAAACTTACCGGGATCGTGCCATCCCATGACTTGTCAATTTTCGGACAGAAACTATCCGGATTGGATTCGTTCAACCAAACGATGGTTGACTGGTAATGCTGTTTCCTGGAAAAAGCCAGAATCCCATCGGGATATTCATCCGCAAAATCCAGACTTACCAGCAGGAGTTTTACTTTTTTGTCTGAAAATTTAGCCATATTTTTTTCGAACCAGGGTATTTCCCTTACGCAGGGAGCACACCAGCTTGCCCAGAAATTGACAACCAATGGAGTGGTACTGGTATCAATCCAGTGGGTAAGCTGCTGGATGGATAATTTCTGTATGGTCTGCGCCGAAAGCCGGGCAGTGATAAAAATGGCGATCAACAGTACACTGATTTTCTTCATACAATTTTGCTTTATTATAATCGGCTCCATTGCCTGAGTAATTCCGCTCTTCTTTCTGTTGAAAGAGAGGGTGTATCATAATGACCGGCGAGTTTTTTTTGTCGCAGGGCTTCGTATATCGTTACAGCACAGGCTACGGAGATATTCAGACTCTGTATGATTCCCATCTGCGGAATGATAAAATTCCCATCAGCCAGTTGCCTGATCTCTTCACTGACCCCATCATGTTCGTTTCCAAAAACCAGGGCGATGGATTGGGTGAAATCAATCTCATGCATACTGACAGCATCTGCTGAGAGATGGGTAGTCAGTATCCGGCTGTAACGCTTTCGGAGTTCTGCCACACAGGCTTTTGTGTCGGTATAGGAATGAATGGTGAGCCATTTGGCAGCGCTGCTGCTGCTGTTGTGCCCGAATTTTTTGTGGGGTTTGATCACGGTTGTCAGGACGAAGATGTCCTGTATGCCAACCGCTTCACAGGTACGCATCACGGCGGATATGTTATGGGGATCATCCACATTCTCCATCACGATAGCCAGGTCCGACTGCCGCTTACTCAGCACCCTGTGAAACTTTTCTTCTCTTTCCGGAGTCATTTCTATCATCTTTCCCAGCGAAATTCGCCAAGACGACTGAAGAAAACAAAATTGATTTGTCACCAACAAACAGGGGGTTCCTGTTTGTTGGTGAGGGATGGATCCGTTATCCTCAGTCTCTGTCTCTGTCACTGCCCCTTCTTCCGTTATCATGGCCATTGCCATGTCTGCGATCATCTCTGTCATCCCGGTCAAATCTCCGATAATGGTCATCACGATCCCGGTCGTACCGGTCGTCCCTTCCATATCTGTTTCCGGGATACTGTACGATCACAGCGGGTCTGCGATAGGTGTTATAATATTGATAGTAACGGTTGCGGTAATAATTGGCACGTAAATAGGGTCTGGGTTCATTCACCACAACTTTATAGCCATGATAGAGGTCATAATCACGATAAATGAAGGGAAGACTGGCAGAAAACACCCAGTTGTTCCCCTGCAGATAAACAAAGGATCTGCGTGGAATATCATAATAGGTGTCTATCTCAGGCAGGTAATAATATTCCCCAGGATAATTACCCGGAATACCCCAGTTGGGTCTGTTTCCGATATTGACATTCACGTTAAATCTGACTTGTGCCTTTGATTGTTGAAAAGATACAATCGCACTGAAAAGCAAGGTGGTAAGTAGAATCTTTTTCATATCATTCGGTTTTATAACTTACCTAAGCCAAATGCGATGCCAAAAATCAAAGAAACTGTTAGTATAACGTTAAGGAAATACCTGTTGGCAGGGATCCATCCTGTTGATTATTTCCATTGGATTCCCAAACCGGGTTTATCGGAGAGGGTGACATTCCCGTAATCAAAATGAATTCCTGTGGCAGGATCTTCCTTTAATAACAAGGGGCCATCCATGTCTACATAATCGAGTTGCGGTAAAAAATGAGCAATGGCAGCTGATCCCAGGGTACATTCATTCATGCTTCCCATCATCACTTTCATTCCCAGGGATCTTGCTTTTTTTATCATGCGGATGGCGGGGGTGATGCCACTGCATTTGGTCAATTTGATATTGATCCCGTGAAAATGACCCTGGCATTTTTCCACATCTTGCTCAAAAACACAACTTTCATCTGCGAGCAAGGGAAGCGGTGATTCCCTGTACAACACTTTCATACCTTCCCAGTCATTCTTTGCAAGCGGCTGTTCAATAAACTCCACTCCCAATGCAGCCAGCTGTGGAATTTTTTCAAGCGCTTCAGACAGGACCCATCCCGCATTGGCGTCGATCCTGATCTTTGCTTCGGTATGTTTGCGCAAAGCTGTAACAATGGCGATATCTTCCGGTGTGCCCAATTTGATCTTATACACCGGCCAGGGTTTCGCCTTCATTTTTGCAACCATTGTATCAATCGTATCAATTCCGATGGTATAATCGGTAAGGGGTGTATGTTCCCATCGGGTATTCCATAACTGGTACAGGGGCTTGTTTTTCATTTGCCCGTACAGATCCCAGCCTGCCATATCCAAAGCTGCCACCAGAAAAGGGTTATCGGGAAAAAGATGGTGCAGATAATGCCAGTAACGTTCCGGCTCGGTAAAGGCGAACTTTTCAACCAGGTTCTTTTTAGCACTGAGGTCAGCCATCATTTTATCCACCGTAACCTGGTAATAGGCGATGGCCGGTGCTTCCCCGTAACCTGTAAAAGGACCCAGTTGCAATGCCACCAATAAGGCATCCTGGTGTGTTTTGGTCCGGCCCTGTGAAATGGTAAAAGGGTATTCGAATGCCAATTGCTGTGAACGGTAGCTTAGTTTCAAGTTGATGTCTTTAAAACCTGCAAGGTTTTGCAGGCGTATCAAAAGACAAAGATACTGTTATCAAAAAAGCCATTGAACGATCCTTCTTATTTTTTATCGGTGTCAACGATCATTTCCTTCCACTGGCGGCGATATAGCCATTGAGTTCTTCTGTGAAGTCTGTTGCTGCCAGCAATTCCTCCAGGCTCAGGTGCATCCGGTATTGCCAGTAATGTTTGGGATTTGCCGGAACATTGATTCTTTCCTCGTTGGGGTCATTTCTGCGAAGAAGTTCATTCATTCCCAGGAGGTCCTGTAATTGAAACACACACCACATGGCACTGGAATAAAGATGTTGCACCACGATCGCCTTATTGATCCAGGCTTCGCAATAATAAGGGGCATCACCCCACTGACCCAGTACCTGGTTGTAGAATAACTGAATCTTTTCCCTGTCTTCCTCCCACCATCCGCGGATCGTACTCATATCATGGGTGGAAGGCGTTACCACACTCAGATAAGGGGCATCATCCGGATGAAAGAACTGTTTGTTGGGATCTTTGGGCATCCGCTGGATTTCAAGACTAAGTAAACCCAGCTGTCGCATCACATCCGGAACACATTCGGGCACCAGTCCCAGATCTTCTCCGCAAACCAGCATATTGGTGACCCTTTTCAGGGCAGGTAGTTTTTCCAGGGCTTTCTTTTTCCAGAAATCATCCTGCCGGCGGAAAAAATAATTTACATACAACTGTTTCAGCTGTTGCCGGGTATCTTCTCCCAGTTCCTGAAAAGAAGAGGTTGTTTCCATGCCAAACCGAAAATGGAATTCCTGACCCTGGCTGCCCGTTTCTTCAAAAAGGATCACATTGCTGATCAGGTCATACAACCCCTGTTTGATCTTTGCATGATGCGTATCCTGCTCCAATGTTTCAAAATGCGCTTCCACCAACCGTTGTGTTGCAAATGCGGGTTTTAATGCATATTGGCCATGGTCTGTTTTTTGTAAGAAAATGCTTTTGACCAGTTCGTTGTCATAACCAAACAGTTTCCACAAAACATTTTCTGTGATATAGGGGGTTACGTAGCGTTTATAATCAAACCAGATTCCCTGACTGTTGAATTCACTGATATGCACGGGGATGGCCGGAACAAAATGACCCATGATCCCTTCTACAGCATCCATGGGTATGCTCCAGATCCGGAAAAACCCTAAAATATGGTCGATCCGGAATGCGTCGAAATAATCGCTCATTTGTGCAAACCGCTGTTTCCACCAGGCGAATTCGTTTTTACGCATCAGGTCCCAATTGTAAGTCGGGAAACCCCAGTTCTGCCCCTTGATGGCAAAATCATCCGGGGGTGCCCCTGCCTGGAAATCAAGATGGTACAAGGAAGGATTCTGCCAGGCATCCACGCCATATCTGTATACACCAATGGCGATATCCCCTTTTACAATAATCCCCTGTTGATGGGCATATTCCGTAGCATCCTGCAACTGGGTGTGCAAATGATATTGTATGAAAAAATGTAAACCGATATCCGAATAGGCATCCGATCCCGGATCGGTTAGTGCATC
>JAGWTX010000623.1 GCA_028875955.1 Bacteroidota bacterium
TACATCACGTCGGCCTTTGCCCTTGCAAATCCCACAACAACGGGATCTACGGCTTCCAGGTGCGATGGATTGGGCATCAGTTTCAGGTGCATGGTTTTGTTGTCAACCGTCTGCACTTCCGATCCATACCCCATATGGTATTTCACATCTCCGCTGCCCATGGTCTGATCCATGGTGGCGGTACCTTCAAACTCACTGAAGATCTGCTCATAGGTTTTTTCCATGATATTGGCCAGCACATTCAGCCGCCCCCTGTGCGCCATACCGATGACCACTTCCTGCACTTCATGTCTGGCGGCCATATGGATGATGGCATCCAGTGCCGCAATCGTGGTCTCTCCTCCTTCCAGTGAAAACCTTTTCTGACCGATATACTTGGTATGCAGGAATTTCTCAAACATCACACCCTCATTCAGTTTCTCGAGGATCCGCTTTTTCTGTTCCAGGGGTATCGGCGTGGAAAACTTTCTTTCCATTTCATTGTACAACCAGTCAATCTTCTTCTGGTCGCTGATATATTTAAACTCGATGCCCACATGGGAAGCATAGGTGCTTTGCAGATGTGTCAGGATATTCCGCAAGGTGGTGGCTCCCAATCCGATGATATTTCCTGCCTGGTATACGGTATCCAGGTCTGCTTCGGTAAGATTAAAAAAAGCCAGGTCGAGGTTGGCACCCCTGTCTTTCCTGGTACGGATCGGATTGGTTTTCGCCAATAAATGCCCCTTGTTCCGATAACCCAGAATCAACCGGTAAACCCGGATTTCCTTCATCCAGTCCACCGTATTCCCTGATTCCGAAGGGGTTGCCGCTACAGCCCCCCCTGCACTATCGGATAATGCATGCGTAACGGCGAAATCAAATCCTTCAAAAAACTTGGCTAGTTCAGGGTCCACGCTTGCGCGATCTGCAACAAAACTTTTATATAAGCTTTCGATATAAGCCGGATCTGAGTTGGTGATATAGGAGAAGTCCTTCATTGGGAGAAATTGTGCTGCTTTAGATCAAATAGTTGGCAAATATCGGTCATTGAAGGCAGAAAAAAAGGCAAAAAAAGCCTAAACCCTTATTTATCAAATCGCCATTTCGGGGAACCCGGATTTCCCCCTCAAACCCGGAATCCGGGCAGACCGGGGGGAAAACCGGGATTTTTGATATTTTTTGGATTAAATTTCCGATTTTGGCTCCAAGTCCTTACCTTTGCCGTCCTGAAAAAAACAGAATAATGGCAAACCATTCAGCTACCAAGAAAGATGTGAGACAAGCTACCAAGCGTCGCGAACGTAACCGTTATTACGGTAAAACTACCCGTAACGCTATCCGTGAGCTCAAAACCAACACCGATAAAAAAGTGTATGATGAGCAATTACCGGCCGTAGCTTCTATGATCGATAAACTGGCTAAACGCGGTATCATTCATAAGAACAAAGCAGCGAACCTGAAGAGCAAACTGGCTAAGAAAGCAAAAGCAGTAGCTTAATCTTATCCTTTCTACATAATTGCAGAAAGCCGGCCTTACAAAGGCTGGCTTTTTTTATGCAGTAACCCGTGGCGTAACCGCTTTATTGAGTGTGATGGAAAACCGGTTCACATCATTGGCTATCGGTGTATAGGTGATGGTTCCTTTATGAATGGTAATGAACCTGAAAACAATGGCCAGCCCCAACCCATATCCTTTTGTCTTTACTGCATTACCCCCACGAAAGAACGGAGTCAGAATATTCTCTTTCTCATCGGCCGTTAACTGGGTGCCCGCATTATCAAAATGGACGAATATGGTTTGCCCGTCGGACTCCAATGTGATTTCCACTTTCTGATTGATCGAATACAGGAAAGCATTTTTAATGAGATTGATGAAAACAGATTTCAACAATGACTCATTACCCCTGATCAAAAAATCATCATCATTTTCCGGCAGCGTGCCGAAAGACATATTTACCGTCAGTTCAGGGAACATTCGTTTGGAAATACCGATGGCTTC
>JAGWTX010000624.1 GCA_028875955.1 Bacteroidota bacterium
TCCGATGCATATTTGTTGGATAGAATGGTTGCCTTTACTTTATTGATGGGATCCTGTTCCTTATACTCATCCACTTCTTCCTTGGAACGGTATTTCTGGGGATCGGATATGGAATGCCCTTTATAACGATAGGTTTTCAATTCCAGCAGGGTAGGACCTTCTCCGGTACGGGCTCTTTTTACCGCCCTGGCTACACTTTCATGAACCGCTTCCGGTGTCATGCCATCCACTTTATCCGCCGGCATATCGTATGCATCTGCCAGTTTATAGATATCTACCACATTGCTGGTACGTTCAATGGAAGTACCCATGGCATAATTGTTATTCTCACATATGAAAATTACGGGCAGCTTCCATAACATGGCGAGGTTAAACGTCTCATGCAGGATTCCCTGACGGGCGGCACCATCCCCAAAAAAACAAAGCACCACATTTTCGGTTCCCTTGTATTTTTCTGCAAAAGCCAGACCCGCTCCGGTTCCGATCTGAGCACCCACGATACCATGACCGCCAAAAAAACGGTGTTCCAGACTGAAAAAGTGCATACTGCCTCCCTTGCCTTTGGAGCAACCGGTCGCTTTACCATACAATTCAGCCATACAGGCATTGGGCGACATACCCTTGGCCAGTCCCAGACCATGATCGCGATAGGCGGTGATAAAGGGATCGTCGGCACCGGTAGCCGTCATACAACCCGCAGCAATGGCTTCCTGCCCGATATAGGCATGGAAAAATCCACGGATCTTGCCTGCCATTTTGTACATTTCTTCCGCCTTTAACTCAAACTGACGGATTAACTGCATCAGTTCATACCAGTAGAGGTAAGTTTCTTTTGAAAATTTGGTAGCCACTCATCTGAATTTTAGAGTCGCAAATATAGGAGTTCTCGTCTAAAATCGGTGTACAATGGTTATTAAATAGCGGCTCTGTGAATAGTTTCCCACATTGCAGCATAAACAGTGAAAACCGGGGTATTGCCTGGAGGTTGTCAGATGAAAAAAACCTTAAAAATGAAGATTTTACAGCGATTCATCCGCCATTTATCATATTCATTTTTTTAACCTATCTTCTCTTGATAACTTGTAGGTTCTTTCTAATTGTAAAAATCATCGATTATGTTACGTGTAGGATTCTCCTTTGTTTTACTGGTTCTGGCTGCACCGCTGTTGAAAGCCCAGTCATTGTATATCCCCAGGGATGTAAAAAAGGCATATGAAAACCAAACCCGATCCATGGATGGAAAACCCGGGAAAAACTATTGGCAGAACAAAGGGGTCTATGACATTTCCATTACCGCTCTTCCGCCTGACAGAACAGTACGAGGTTCGGAGACCATTACCTATATCAATCACAGTCCGGATACCCTTTCTGCCCCTGTACTGAAACTGATCCTGAATATCCACAAACCCGGTTCTGTAAGGCTGGGCGATGCTTCGGAAGATTACCTGACTTCCGGTGTTCATATCGACAAGTTTGAAGTCAATGGAAAAGCATCCAGGTGGTCGGAACCCCGGTTTCACAGTACCTGGCAACAATTTCGGCTGGCTAAGCCCTTACTCCCCAATGATTCGGTAAAACTTTCGATTGACTGGCATTATACCATTTCACTCGAAAGCGGACGGGAAGGTATGATTGATTCCACCACTTATTTTCTGGCCTATTTCTATCCAAGGGTTGCCGTGTATGATGATTATATGGGATGGGACAGGATGAATTTTACCGATGGCCAGGAGTTCTATAACGATTTTAATGATTATACGCTGACCGTACATGCCCCCAAAAATTACCTTGTTTGGGCAACCGGAACCCTCCAGAACCCGGATGAAGTGCTGCAGCCGAAATATGCGGACCGTTTAAAACAATCCATGACCTCGGATGATTTGATACACATTGCCAATGCAGAAGACCTGGCTGGTAAGGAAGTGACCCGTCAATCAGCCACCAATGCCTGGAAATGGACGGCGGATGACATTTCGGATGT
>JAGWTX010000041.1 GCA_028875955.1 Bacteroidota bacterium
GAAAAAATACCGATCTGATCAAAAGAGGATGCATAGGCAATCAATCCATAACGGGAGATCCTTCCATAACTGGGTTTGATACCTACCACCCCGCAAAAATCAGCGGGCTGTCTGACGGATCCGCCGGTATCGCTACCAAGGCTGATCATACATAAACCGGCCTGAACACTTACGGCAGACCCTCCTGAAGAACCACCGGGTACCCGGCTGGTATCCCTTGCATTCCTCACCGGACCATAAGCGGAATTTTCATTACTGCTCCCCATGGCAAATTCATCACAGTTCTGCCGGCCAATGATAATGGCGCCAGCATCCAGCAATTTTTCAACGGCAGTTGCATGGTAAACTGCTGTAAAATTTTCCAGTATCCTGGATGCGGCGGAGAGTGTGTGGGATCGATAACTGATCACATCCTTTAAACCAACCACCACTCCATGGAGAGGAGAAAGCGGGGCACCCTTTGTTCTTTCCAGATCCAATGTGGCTGCACGTTCCAGGGCTTCCTCTTCATATACTTCCAGAAAGGCATTGAGATCCCGGTTGGCTGCAATCGCATCCAGATAATGACGAACGGCCTCCACACAGGTGGTTTGGCCGTTCTGTAATAAGGTATGATAGTCTTTGATGGATCGAAAGCTGAACAAAGGCCATTCTTCTTTTGGTAGTGGAAGGAATTAAGGCTGGTCGGTAGGGGTATGATCTTTTTCTTTCATGCCTTCTTCCAGTTCTTTCTTCACGTTATTTTTGGCATCATTGAATTCGCGGATACCTTTTCCAAGGCCTCTCATGAATTCAGGGATTTTTCTTCCCCCGAACAATACCAGTACGACTACGGCGATCAGCAATATTTCTTGAAATCCTAAGTTGCCCATAAATGTTGTTTTAAGAAGTTCGAAGTTACAGCAAAACAAATGTCCTGCAATTAAATAATGATAAATGTCCGCCTATGACCACATAAAAAAGCGGAAGTTTAGTCTGAACCAAACTTCCGCTGAAATATATGTGACAACTGAATTTCTTAGAAACGTTTCTCCTTGATACGGGCACTCTTACCACTACGCTCGCGGAGGTAGTATAATTTGGCGCGACGAACTTTACCGGTCTTGTTCAGAACGATAGAATCGATATTGGGAGAAAGGATCGGAAACAGACGCTCCACACCCACCCCGTCAGAGATCTTACGAACGGTGAAAGAAGCGGTAGCCCCATTTCCCTGTTGCTTGATCACATCTCCACGAAAGCTCTGGATACGCTCTTTACCACCCTCTACAATCTTATAATTAACGGTAATATTGTCACCAGCCTTAAATTTAGGATGGGTTTTCTGTGTCGTTAACTGATCGTGTACAAACTGAACTGCTGCGTTCATAACATTTAATTTTTGCGGACGGCAAAGGTAGGGAATAATTGGAAATTATCTCCCTGAAATCCGCATTTTTTTTATCGTGCGATATTTATGGCTCTTTTCTCCCGGATTACGGTAACCTTGATCTGACCGGGATAGGTCATTTCGGTCTGTATTTTCTGGGCTATTTCAAAGCTGAGTTTGTCACTGTCCACATCGGTCACCTTATCGGCTTCCACGATCACCCGTAGTTCCCGGCCGGCCTGTATGGCATAGGCTTTTTCCACACCTGTGTAGTCCATGGCCAGGTTTTCCAGGTCTTTGATCCGCTGCAGGTACTGCTGCATGATCTCACGACGGGCACCGGGACGGGCACCGCTGATGGCGTCACAGGCCTGAATGATGGGAGAGATCACATACTGCATCTCCATTTCATCGTGGTGGGCGCCGATGGCGTTCACCACAGCCGGATTTTCGCCGTATTTCTCGGCTAATTTGGCACCCAATAAAGCATGGGTCAGCTCGGTTTCCTCATCGGGAACCTTGCCGATATCATGGAGCAGACCGGCCCTTTTAGCCAGTTTGGGATTCATACCCAGTTCTGCGGCCATGATGGCGCATAAATTAGCGGTTTCACGACTATGCATCAACAGGTTCTGGCCATAAGAGGAACGGAAACGCATTTTACCAACGATCCGCACCAGTTCCTTATGCAGTCCATGGATCCCCATTTCAATAACGGTACGCTCCCCGATCTCAATGATCTGTTCTTCCAGCTGACGGCGGGTTTTCTCCACCACTTCCTCAATACGGGCCGGGTGGATACGACCATCCGATACCAGGCGCTGCAGGCTTAAACGGGCAATTTCTCTTCTCAAGGGGTCAAAGGAGGAAAGAATAATGGCTTCCGGTGTATCATCTACGATCAGATCAACCCCGGTGGCCGCTTCAATGGCACGGATATTACGGCCTTCCCTACCGATAATCTGCCCCTTGATCTCATCAGATTCCAGGTTGAATACGGTTACGGTATTTTCGATGGTTACCTCTGCTGCGGTACGCTGGATAGACTGGATCACAATCTTACGGGCTTCCTTATTGGCTTTGACCTTGGCTTCCTCGATGATTTCCTGCTGCAGGGTAAGCGCCTGGGAATGGGCTTCGGCTTTGAGGCTTTCCACCAATTGAGATTTGGCTTCTTCCGCACTCAGACCGGCGATTTTTTCCAAACGGCGGATATGCTCTTCCTGGTGTTTCTCCAGTTCAGTGCGTTTATGGTTCACGACTTCAATCTGACGATTGAGGTTTTCCTTGATGGCTTCGTTTTCCTTGATCTGTTTATCAAGCCCGGCTTCCTTCTGGTTAATGGCGATTTCCTTCTGTTTGGCCCGGTTCTCAGATTCGCTGATCTTACGGTTCCGCTCGTTTACCTCGCGGTCGTATTCCGATTTTAGCTGAACAAATTTTTCCTTTGCTTCGAGCTGTTTCTCCTTTTTAATGGTCTCAGCCCGGAGTTCGGCTTCTTTCAAAATGTTCTGTGCCTGATACTCGGCGTCTTCAATCTGTTTTTTTGTGTTTTTAGCGAAAAGGAATTTACCCGCTATAAGCCCCACAATTAGTGCACCTACACCAATTATAATAAAGACTACTGTTTGGTCCATGATTTTGGCAAGTTTTTAAATAGTTCACAATCATATGTCGTTGATCACATCTCATTTTCTCATAATAAGTAAATGATAATAGACGAAGATAAATAATAAGTAGGAAGATTCAGGAAGGAAGTTGGCGCCAGGGTACCGGAAAGGGATTTTACCCTAAAGCCGGCTGTCAGCCAGGGCCTTATCCAGGGTATTTTCCAGGGCGGAAAGGCTTTGAATCGCTTCCCCCCATTTCACCTGATCAATACCCGACTGGTTTTGTTCGGTGGCGAACCATAACAATACCATGGATACATAGTCCTGCATATCCTTGCCCGCAAAATGGGTCTTGAATTCCGTGATCTTGTCATTGATCAGGGCAGCGGTTTTCCGGACCATCTCCTCATCACCGCTGTCAATTTTCAGACGGTAGGAACGGTCGGCAATCAAAATATTGACAGGTATGAGTTCAGCCATAATCAGGTATTTAGGAGGGCCAGGCATTTATCGATCTCTTTCAGGTATACATCGATCCTTTTGCCCAATGCATGTTTTTCTGTTTCATTCAAAGAACCGGAACCGAGTTTGAGCGCGTCCAACTGCTGTTGCAGGGCCAGGATCTGCGCCTGTTTCTCTTCGTTCTGTACAATCAGTTTTTCCTGCTCTTTTTTTAGCCGCTGGTTTTCCTTCTGGAGCAGGGTCTGTTGCTTCAGCAACTGCTGAACCTTATCCTGGATGCTCTTTATTTGTATCGATAGGTCAACCATCTCTCTAAGATATATGCAAACCGGAAGATGCCCGCATTTTTACTGCACTTCTTTTGCACGGTTAGGGTTGTGCTTATTTTCTGATTTCAGCACCCAGGTCTTTCTCAAAACCTTCGATCAGTTTTGAAACCATTTTATCCACCTCTTTGTCTGTCAGCGTTTTTTCAGTATCGGAAAAAAGGAAATTCACGGCAACGGATTGTTTATCCTTCCCGATTTTTTCGCTTTGAAATACATCAAACAATCGCATATCCACCAATTTAGGCAGTTTTTGTTGTCGGGCACTCTGTTCGATCGCCGCATAGGTAACCGATTTCTGAACCACCATGGCCAGATCCCTTTGCATGACCGGGAAACGGTTCACTTCCTGGTAACGGATCTTTCGGTTTTCCACAGCTTTCCGTAATGCTTCAAAACGGATATCGAGGAAATACACGGGTTGTTTGATACCAAACAACTGGCATTTTTGAACAGGCAACTGTTCCAGATTCCCCAATATATCCGTACCCTGTTTTAGGGTGAGCTGCTGACCGGCATTTTCCATCCGGATGCCTTCCAGACCACATAAATCCATCAAAGCTTTTGCCAGGCCCTTGATCCGGAAAAAATCCATGGCCTTCCCTTTTTCACGCCAGCTGTCTTCATGGGTGAAACCGGTCAGGTAGATACAGAGATGTTCCTCTTCCTGGTACTGCCCCACACCGGTGGTGGCATAGGTTTTCCCAAATTCAAACAACTGCAGATTCGAATTCCGCCGGTTGAGGTTATAGGCGATGGATTCCAGACCGGTTTCCACCATCGAGGGCCGTAAAACATTGAGCTCCTCACTCAGGTTATTGATCATCTTAACCGTACCGGATAAAACCGATTCATCATAATACTGGCTATTGGTAATGGAATTGGTCAGGATTTCTGCAAACCCCTGTCCGACAAGATAGCCAGCGAGTTTGTCCCGCAGCGACTCCTGCAGATGCAGTTTTTCAACGGCAGGACTAATGGTTATGGTTGCCGGTATTTCGATATTATCCAGACCGTCGATCCGTAAAATTTCTTCCACAATATCTGCCGGAATACTGATATCCGGTTTACTGTAGGGAACCGCAACCCGGATCTCATCCTGCCCTTCCCGTATCACTTCAAAACCCAGACTGGTGAGGATTCTTTTGATGGCATCCGAGTGATAGTTTTTACCGCTTAATTTTTTCAGATAATGGTTCTTGAGACTCACTTCCGCTTTCGGTTTGGGATCCGGATAGATATCCACAATATCACTGGCAATCGATCCGCCGGCAATTTCCTTGATCAGCAAGGCCGCCCGTTTCAAAACCTGAACGGTCTGTGAAATATCCACGCCTTTTTCAAAACGGGTTGCGGCATCGGTTCGTAAGTCATGCCTGACCGAAGTCTTACGTATACTGACCGGATGGAACCAGGCGCTTTCCAGAAAAATATTCCGGGTGGCTGACGTGACCCCGCTGTGCAGACCCCCGAAAACACCGGCCATACACATCCCCTCCCTGGCGTTACAGATCATCAGGTCTTCGCTGCTTAATTTTCTTTCTTTATCATCCAGGCTAACAAAGGGGGTGCCTTCCGGCAGGTTTTTTACAATCACTTCGCCACCCTCTATCTTATCTGCATCAAATGCATGCAGGGGTTGTCCGGTTTCATGCAGGATGAAATTGGTGATATCCACGATATTATTGATGGATCGCAGACCGATGGCCTGTAACCTGTTTTGTAACCATTTGGGGGATTCGGCAACCTTAACACCGCTGATACTGACACCGGCATACCGCTGACAATCCGCAGGATTTTCGATCCGAACTTTTATCGGCAGCAGCTGGTTATCGGCAGAAAATCCATTCACAAAAGGCGCTTTCACTTTGGTTTCCGCAACATGATGTGTCAGATAGGCACACACATCCCTGGCAACCCCGTAATGGCTCATCGCATCCATCCGGTTGGGGGTTAAACCGATTTCATAGATCCAGTCAGAATACGGATGAAAGAAATCGGCAGCAGGGGATCCGGGCAGGGCATTTTCCGGCATAACCAGGATGCCTTCATGGCTGTTTCCGGTTCCGATCTCATCTTCGGCACAAATCATACCCTGGCTTTCCACTCCCCTGATCTTTGCCAGACGCATGGTCATGGGAGCTCCCTGAAGCGGGTATAAAGTGGTGCCCACCGTGGCCACCACTACTTTCTGGCCTGCGGCAACATTGGAGGCTCCGCAGACAATCTGTAAGGGTTCCTTGCCCCCGATGGATACCGTGGTAATCTTTAGTTTATCTGCATTGGGATGCTGGATACAGGTAAGCACTTCCCCGATCACGACCCCGGACAAACCGCCGCGGATACTCTCATATTTTTCAAGGCTTTCCACTTCCAGACCTATTGAAGTGAGTATCCTGGACAGACGCTCAGGGTCCAGTGTTTGCGGGAGATAATCATGTAACCAGTTATAACTAATCGTCATAGTTGCTTGCTCTTTACGGGCATCAAAAATAGGTGATAATATTTACGTGAAAGGTATTCTCATCCGAGTTCGGGTAAAAGCAGGCCACTAAAGCTTTGCAGCCGATAGGCAAGAGGAACGACTGTCCTTTTTTGGCAGGAAAAGAAAGAAAAAATCCAAAAAAAGATCAGTACCAGTTACGGTTTTTCGGCAGGAATGACCCTATTTTTTTAAGAATTCTTTTTTCACAGGACTATGTTAATTTCCCCTGAATTACAGCGGAAAACTTTTGCTTTTAGTGGATAAGCATTGTAATTTGTGTGGATAGAGGCGGAATCCAGGTGTATAAACCTGTGCATTGATGTGGATGAAAATTTGGCAAAAAATATTTTCCGATGCCAAATTCTTACCCCTATATTCGCTCCCCCTACTTACTTGGTAACAATTCCGTAACATAAACCCGGTAGCCTGCTAAGAAGAGAAATTAGGTTTACTAACCCAAACGTATTGAAATTGACATGGATCTGACCAGCCTGAATAAAGACCGTAAAAGAAGAAAGACATCGATTGATCTGAGCACCATGATGTATGGCAAGGTCCCTCCCCAGGCAAAGGAACTGGAAGAAGCCGTTTTGGGTGCCATCATGCTGGAAAAAAGCGCTTTTGATACGGTCACCGAGATCATCAAACCCGAATGTTTTTATGTAGAAGCGAATCAGCTGATCTATAAATCCATGCAGGGACTGCAGCAGAAAAGCATGCCCATCGATATCCTGACTGTCGTAGAAGAACTGAAGACACGTGAACAGCTGGATGCCGTGGGCGGTCCTTACTATGTAACCAAACTCACCAACTCGGTTGTATCCACGGCCAATATTGAAGCCCATGCCAGGATCGTACTCCAGAAATTTATCCAGCGGGAACTCATCCGCATCAGCGGTGAAATCATTGGGGATGCCTATGAAGACAGCACCGATGTGTTTGATCTGCTTGATGAGAGCGAAACAAAGATGTTCAACATCACCAACAATTACCTGAAGAAAAACTTTGAAGATATCGGCAACGTTCTGGCAAAGACCATTAACCGGATCGATGAATTAAGAACCAAAACCGAAGACATATCCGGTGTACCCAGCGGTTTCCCGACCCTGGACCGCATTACGTATGGTTGGCAGCCTACCGATCTGATTATTCTGGCAGCCAGGCCTTCCGTGGGTAAAACAGCATTTGCGCTGAACCTTGCCCGGAATTCCGCATTACATCCGACCAAACCCGTTCCGGTTGGTTTCTTTTCACTGGAGATGAGCGCATCCCAACTGGTGCAAAGGATCCTGAGTGCGGAGAGCGAGATCAAAATGGAAAAAATCAGTCGCGGTAAACTGGAAAATTACGAATACGAGCAACTGCTGAGCAAGGGTATCAAAAAACTGGAAGTGGCGCCCATTTTCATCGATGATACCGCAGCACTGAACATCTTTGAATTCCGTGCCAAAGCCAGGAGACTGGTTAATAAGCACAATGTGGGTATTATCATCATTGACTATCTGCAGTTGATGAGTGGTACCGGTGACAGGGGCAGTAACCGTGAACAGGAGATCAGTAACATCTCCCGAAACCTGAAAGCACTGGCCAAGGAACTCAATGTTCCCATCATAGCCCTCAGCCAGTTAAGCCGTGCCGTAGAGACCCGGAAAGAAAGCAAGATGCCGCAATTGAGTGACCTGCGGGAATCGGGTGCCATTGAACAGGATGCAGACATGGTGATGTTTATCTATCGTCCGGAGTATTATGAAGTGATGAACAATGAGAACGGGGAAAGTACCCATGGTGAAACTCATATCCGGATTGCAAAACACAGAAACGGGTCCCTGGAGACCATTAAGCTCAGAGCCAAACTCGATATTCAGAAGTTTGAAGAGTGGGGCGGCGAGGAAGGTTTTGGCGGAATGGGCAGCAACTGGAAACCGGTGGGACCGTCAATGCCACCATCAGGGGGGGCCGGGCCAACGGATGCGGGTAAACTTTTCATACAAAAAGGAAGCAAGATGAATGGCGGTGATTTTGATGAAGGCTTTGACAACGATGCTCCTTTTTAACAGATATCCTTGCTGTTTCCGACATCCCGGAAAACCGCATTCATAGATTTCATCAGACAGCTAGTTTTGGTAAAATATGTCCATCCCCTATTTTTTTGAACAAAACATTTCCGGGATCTCCTCACAAATAACGGTTAGCGAAGAAACCAGCAAACATTGTGTACAGGTGCTTCGCATGAAGGAAGGGGATGTTTTACAGCTTACTGACGGGAAAGGACAACTCTTCAAAGCCAGTATCCTGCATCCCGATAAACGGGCCACGATTGTTCTGATCGACGCTGTCAGTATCCAGACAGCTTCACCGCAAAAAATAGCTGTTTGCCTGTCGCTTTTAAAAAACACCAGCCGCTTTGAATGGTTTCTCGAAAAGGCCACGGAGATAGGCGTTGGTTGCATCCAGCCCATGATATCAGCCAGGACCGAACATACCCGTTTCCGGATGGATAGGATGAAAGGTATTGTGCAGGCTGCCATGCTGCAAAGTCAGCAGGCCTGGTTACCCGAACTCCATGAGCCCGTATCATTCCGGCAACTGGTCAGTGAATCGGATTATAGCCAGAAACTGATTGCACATTGTGAGAATGAAACCAAAAACACAATCAGCCAGGTGAAATCAGCCAGCCACCCAAACTGTCAGATCCTGATTGGGCCCGAAGGAGATTTTACACAGGAGGAAATTCAACTGGCATTGAAAAACGGATACCAACCTGTCAGTTTGGGAAATACCCGCCTTCGTGCAGAAACCGCAGCGGTTGTGGCATCCTCTTTGCTTGTTATTGATTAGGGTAAGACCAGCTCACTCCAATGAATCATTATGAAGAAATGCTATACTCCTTTTCTGGTTTTGCTATTACTCTGTTTCGTTTCCTGCAACTATTTCAAACGAAACAGACAACTGATTGCCCGTGATACAACGATCACAAAAACAACTTCCTTTAACAGTCTTTTCCTGGATAGTACGCGGCTCGATTCCTTTCTTGCGCAAAATCCGGTGTATGCAGATTTTGAAGACCAGTTCCATGATTTCTACCAGCACAGAAACTACGAGTTTGCCTGGGTGGATACCAGCGGACTTACCGAACAGGCGCATCACTTCTATAATTTACAGAAAGACTATACTTTGAATTTTTCCGACAGTTCCCTTTACAATTCAAAGCTGGAAGAACTGTACCAAAAGGTAGCCGCATTGCATTCAAAAAACAGTATGACTGCCCCCATCGTTACCGAAACCGAATTAAGACTAACCGGACAGTTTTTCAGCTATGCATCAAAAGTATTCAGGGGAAGTGACCTGGATGCCGCCCAATTGGGATGGTTCATTCCCAGAAAAAAAATCAATATATCAGCCTTACTGGATTCTGCGCTTAAAAACAAGGGGGAACAGGCCGCTTTTATGGTTTCGGCCAATGTGCAATACCAGAAGCTGGAAAAATACCTGACCCAATACCAAAACCTGAAAAGACAGCACTCACCCGAACTGGTTCCTCCGGTGAAGCAGCCCTTACACCCGGGAATAACGGATCCAAGGATCCGGCTTGTCAAACAAAAGCTTTTTTTACTGGGTGACCTGAAAGTGTCGGATACCAGTGCGGTTTTTGACACAGCCCTTGTAACGGCCACCAGGAATTTTCAACAAAGGATGGGACTTGCCGTTGATGGCATCATCGGGAATAACATGATCGGTGAACTGAATGTGCCCATTGCCGACAGAATCAAACAATTACTCATCAACCTGGAAAGGATCCGCTGGATGCCCATTGAAAGAGCCAGCAATTTTGTGCTGGTCAATATCCCAGAATACAAATTGCATGTTTTTGACAGCGGGCATCAGCTATTCGATATGAATGTGATCGTGGGTTCGGCAGCCAATAACACGGTTAT
>JAGWTX010000625.1 GCA_028875955.1 Bacteroidota bacterium
GAAATACCCGGTAAAGACAAAAAACTGAAAGATGAACTGGTCATCATGGGAGGGCATCTGGATTCCTGGTATAGTGGAACGGGTGCGACCGATAATGGCGCAGGCTGTGCCGTTATGATGGAAGCCATTCGTATCCTGAAGAAATTAGATCTTCCTATCAAAAGAACCGTAAGGATTGTTTTATGGGGTGCTGAGGAACAGGGATTGATTGGTTCCCTGCATTATGTCAGAAATCATTTTGGCGACCCTGTTACGGTAGAACTTAAAGCAGATCAGAAAAAGGTATCGGCCTATTATAACCTGGATAACGGATCCGGAAAAATCAGGGGGATTTTTCTGCAGGAAAATGAAGCGGTACGACCCATATTTGAACAATGGCTGAAACCTTTTGAAGACCTGGGTGTCTCAACAGTGAAAAGCGGGAATACCGGTGAAACGGATCATTACACTTTTGACAGGGTAGGCATACCCGGATTCCAGTTCATCCAGGATCCGCTGGATTATATGAGCAGGACGCATCATACCAATGTAGATGTGTACGATCATCTTTCCATCGATGATTTGAAACAAGCCGCCGTGGTTGTTGCTTCCATTGTTTACCATACGGCAATGCGGGATGAAAAATTACCCAGAAAACCGCTGCCCAAACCCGAAACCTGGTTGTTTGACGGGTTTTAAGATTACCCGTCAACCTGTTATTACTTTATACATAATTGATTGAAAAAAATTTTGTTTCATGTTTACAGGTCTGTTGAACTGCAGGAAAAATAGTTTCTTCAATTTTGTTATTCTATTGCAAGATTGAATATTTTTAAACTTCTATGAGAAGGTACCGGTTCATCTCTCTGATACTATTATTCATATCCAGTTTTATCGGCATCGTTCGGGGATTTCGTATGATTTGGTATAAGGAAGGGAACAACCTGATTCGCTTGTATCCCATGGAGATCATCCGTAATTCGATCTTTTCCAATTATACCGTTTATGGATGGATCCTGTTTTTCCTGGTGGGTATATTCAGTATCATAGCATTTGTCTGTACACTATCCAATATCCGTAATTATGGCTATTTTATCATCGTTGAAGGCATTTTCGCCTTGTTTTTTACGTCGATCAACATGGCATATACGACATTTGGCCCTGTACATGCCATCCTTTTGCCAATTTGTTTTCTGATTATCCTGTTGGGGATTGTGCAAACACCCCGGGAGTTTTAAAAGCCTATCAAGCTTCGATCGCTTTTCCCATATCCCAACTGTGTTTGGTTTTCTTTTGGTCCTGTTTGGGTGGACATACTTAAAAAACTTTCCTATGCATATCATTTCAAAATGGATTCAATCGGGTTTATGTTGTCTCTGCTGCATTTATTCATATGCACAACAGATGGGCTCCGTAGACCATCCTTATGTACTGAACCCAACCGTATCCACGGTTGTCTGGGGTAATTATTGGTCTGAATCACCTGCAGCGCTAACCATACATTCGGGTGATTATGTACGGGTGCATACCCTGATCACTTCCAATCCCGAACGATTGGAAGCATCCGGTATTTTACCGGATCAGGTAGAACCGGCGTTACGGGAAGTACAATCCGTAAAAGATAAAGGACCGGGCGGACATGTTTTAACGGGCCCCATCTATATTTCGGATGCTGAGCCCGGTGATCTGCTGGAAGTAAGGATCAATCAGATAGAACTTGCTATTCCATACGGATACAATGCCATCGGAACCAGTGGATTTTTGTCAGATGAGATTTTTGATAGGAAAATGCGGATCATTTCCCTGGACCGGGAAAAAATGACCGGGCATTTTGCAGACGGGATTGACATCCCATTGCATCCGTTTTTTGGAAGTATGGGGGTAGCTCCTACTAAGGAAATAGGCAAATGGAATAGCGCACCACCCTGGAAACATGCGGGAAACCTGGACAATAAGGAATTGGTAGCGGGATCTTCCCTGTTTATTCCGGTGCAGGTAA